>DAONFN010000176.1:0-6753 GCA_035403625.1 Bacteroidales bacterium | reverse complement strand
CTTTACCTCCCAGACCAACCTGGTGCTGGTCGATCGAAACGGGGATCTGACGCTGGAGGGTTCGATCAACCAGTACTCAGTTCAGCCTGTCGCGATCCGGGGCAATGAGACTGCCGCCATGAATCGGCTTACGATCGGGGTTTCCATCAAGTTTACCAATAAATCGAACCCGAAACAGGGTTGGGAAACGACCTTCAGCCGTTACCAGGATTATTCGAGTTCGCTTAACCTGGTCTCTGTCCAGGACGGACTGATTACGGAGATCACCGATCAACTGGTTCAGGATATATTCAACAAAGCGGTTGTTAACTGGTAATTCAATTTCCGGGAAAAATGAGCGGCACTTCGGTCATCCGGTTGATTCACAACCCCGCCTGCGCGGATGACCAGGATGTTGCCTTCCTGGAAGATATCACAACCCGTTATCCCTATTTTCAAACCGGTCATCTGCTCCTGGCAGGAGCCTTATTTACGACCGGCCATGCGGGTTATCCGGGACAACTTAAAAAGACTGCCGCCATTGCCGGTGACCGCAGGATCCTGCGCGATCTCATCAACCGGATCCGGGAATCAAAGGAGACAGCAGATGCCGGGAATGCGGTGGCGATTGAACCACCGGTTATCCCTGTCGCCGTTCCTCAGGAACCGGAAACCTGGATTCCTGATCCTATTCCGGCACCGGCCGAAAGGTTTACTGAAGAAGAACTACTGGAGATCGTCAAACGCAGGATCGCAGAAATTGAAGCCGACAAATCCCTCGAACACAGGGCCGGGTCGCATGCCATGAGCAAAATGGCGCTGATCGACCGATTTATCCTTGAAGAGCCGCGCATTTCCAAACCCAAAGCCACCTTCTTCAATCCATCGGACAGCGCCATCCGGAGCAGCCTCGACGAGGAAGAGATCGTCAGCGAAACCCTTGCACAACTCTATGCAAAGCAGGGCAACATACAGAAAGCCATCCACATTTATGAGAAATTATCTTTGATTAATCAAGAAAAAAGTCGTTACTTTGCAGCCCAAATTGAAAAACTGGGTCCATCGGCAGACGAATGATGCCGGCCTGCAGGTTTCACCCACTTTCAATGGTAAATCATCAATCGTAATTCGTAAATCGTAAATAAAATGGGCCTTTACATTTTAATTTCCGTCCTGATCCTGATCGTTTGCGTTCTGTTGATCCTGGTAGTACTTGTTCAGAATTCGAAAGGGGGTGGTCTTGCCTCCAATTTTGCCTCCTCCAACCAGTTCATGGGGGTCAGGAAAACAGCCGATTTTCTCGAAAAATCCACTTGGACTCTGGCGATTGCTCTCCTGGTTTTGAGCCTTTTCTCCATCTTTGTCATCCCGAAATCCCAGGGAAAATCGGAAACCGGTCAAAGCGAGATCCAGAAACAGATTGATGAAAGTAAAGCAGCCCCCATTCAGGATTTCCAGGCTCCGCCTACCCAGAAGAAATAAACTGATCCGATTTCTTTCGGAAGAAAAATGTCAGATTGTCAGTTGATCTGACATTTTTTTTTGGGAAAAGCGAACCGGCTGAAAAATTGTCCACTGAAGGCATGAATTTCCCATCCTGGCACGGATTGTGACAAAGGGAGGGTAGCCTGCAACTTAGGTTCAGAAACGATTTGTTTAACTTTTAAATGAGATGAATATGACAGAAGTGAAGATCAGACCGTTGGCCGATCGCGTCCTGGTGGAAGCTGCCGCCGCGGAAGACAAGACAGCCGGAGGAATCATTATCCCCGATACGGCAAAGGAAAAACCGCAGAAAGGCACCGTTGTCGCAGTGGGTCCCGGAAAGAAAGACGAGCCCCTGACCGTAAAGGTGGGCGACAGTGTCCTCTATGGGAAGTATGCCGGCACAGAAATCACCATCGATGGTGAAAATTACCTGATCATGCGCGAATCCGACATCGTTGCGATTATCTGACCGATCGGGAAGCGTTAATTTCAACATGTTGCAATCCAATAAAACAAAAGAACAATGGCAAAGGATATTATCTTTAGTACCAAAGCCCGCGAAGCGCTGAAAAAAGGTGTCGACGAGCTTTCAAATGCAGTGAAGGTGACGCTGGGGCCCAAGGGCCGTAACGTGATCATCGAGAAGTCATATGGATCTCCTTCCGTTACCAAGGACGGTGTCTCAGTGGCAAAGGAAATTGAACTGAAGGACCCCGTCGAGAACATGGGCGCCCAGATGGTAAAGGAAGTGGCTTCCAAAACCAGCGACCTTGCCGGCGACGGAACTACCACTGCAACCGTTCTGGCACAGGCGATCTTTACCACCGGTCTCAAGAATGTGACAGCCGGAGCCAACCCGATGGATCTGAAAAGGGGTATCGACAAGGCTGTGGCAGAAGTGCTGGCTTCCCTGAAGAAGCAGACCCGTAAGGTCGGCGACACGATGGAAAAGATCGAGCAGGTGGCTTCCATCTCCGCCAACAACGATACATCTATCGGCAAAATGATCGCCGAAGCGATGGGCAAGGTGAAGAAAGAGGGTGTGATCACGATTGAAGAAGCCAAGGGAATCGAAACGACTGTGAAAGTGGTGGAAGGCATGCAGTTCGACCGTGGGTACATCAGCCCTTATTTCGTGACTGACACGGAGAAAATGGAGACTGTGTACGAAAGCCCTTACATCCTGATCTACGACAAGAAGGTCAGCGTGATGAAAGACCTGCTTCCCGTGCTTGAGAAGGTTGTGCAGACCGGTCGCCCGTTGGTCATCATCAGCGAAGATGTGGAAGGCGAAGCCCTGGCGACCCTCGTGGTGAACAAGATCCGCGGCACCCTGAAAGTAGCTGCCGTCAAGGCTCCCGGATTCGGCGACCGCCGCAAGGAGATGCTCGAGGATATCGCCGTTTTGTCGGGCGGTGTCGTGATCAGCGAAGAAAAGGGATACAAACTGGAGGATGCCACTCTTCAGTATCTCGGACAGGCTGAAAAAGTTACCATCGATAAGGAAAATACAACCATCATCAACGGAAACGGCAAGAAGGACGATATCAACGCCCGGATCAACCAGATCAAGGCCCAGATCGGTACTACCACATCGGATTACGACAAGGAGAAACTGCAGGAGCGTCTGGCCAAACTGGCCGGCGGAGTGGCCGTCATCTACGTCGGAGCCGCATCCGAGGTTGAGATGAAGGAAAAGAAAGACCGCTTCGAAGATGCCCTGCATGCAACCCGTGCAGCCATTGAAGAGGGGATCATCCCCGGCGGCGGTGTTGCCTTTCTCAGGGCGCAGAAGGAGATCCAGGATCTCAAGGGCGACAACGAAGACGAGACCACCGGGATCGCAATCGTGAAGCGCGCCCTGGAAGAACCTCTCCGCCAGATCGTGGAGAACGCCGGCCTGGAAGGATCGGTGATCATCCAGAAGGTCAAGGAAGGAAAAGATGACTTCGGGTTCAACGCCCGTACCGAGGTGTATGAAAACATGCTGCAGTCGGGGGTCATTGATCCGACCAAAGTGGCCCGCGTGGCTCTGGAGAATGCTGCTTCCATCGCCAGCCTGTTGCTGACGACCGAATGCGTGCTGGCGAATCACAAGGAAGAAAAACCGGCTATGCCCCCGATGAACCCGGGAATGGGCGGTATGGGTGACATGTATTAAAAACAATATCCTGTTGAAAAAAGCCCTGAAGGATCAGGGCTTTTTTTATGCCATTTTTCATAATATTGTAATGTAAAAAACCGCATACATGAAGGCTGATCTTTCCAGGTATTTCCTGGTGGCTCTTTTGGTGGTAATGGCCTGCCTGCCCGCTGTAAGAGCCCAGAAATACACCTATAACCTCCCCGTTGATCCTGAAACTAAAAAGATCCAGTTCCGCGAGGTGGTGGAGCAACCCGGGACACCCGGATATCTCTACGACAAAGCGATCGAATGGTTCGGATATTACTACCCGAATCCGCAGTCGGTATATATGGTCCAGAGTAAGGAAAACGGCAAAATAGAAGGGATGGGGCGGATGAGGATCTTTTATCCCGATGCGGCATCCGGCGTAGCGAGGGAAGGAGGGATTATCTCGTACCAGATCCGGATTGAACTGAAGGAGAATAAATACCGTTATACGCTCACCGATTTCAATCTGAAGGGGGCTTCCCGCAATCCGATCGAGAAATGGATGAACACCTCTGATCCTGCCTATAACCCGAACTGGGATATGTTCCTTTACCAGGTAGATACCACTATGCAACGACTCGTCTCGACCCTGAAGGAAAAAATGAAACCCACAGTGGTCAAGAAAGATGAGTGGTGACCGTCGCGATATCCGCTCGCAGACCCTGCCGGAGTTGGTCGAATTCTTTTCCGGGATAGGGGAAAAGGGGTTTCGTGCCCACCAGGTCTGGGAATGGCTTTGGCAAAGGTCAACCCGTTCGTTTGATGAGATGACCTCCCTGCCGGTCTCCTTACGGAAACAACTGGAGGAGCATTTCCTTTTTCCGGCGGCAGTACCTGTGGAGACACAGACCAGCAGGGATGGCACGATCAAAACTGCCTTCAGATTGGAAGATGGGGCGGTTATTGAGAACGTCAGGATTCCATCCGGAGGAAGAATAACCCTGTGTATTTCCTCCCAGGTCGGGTGCGCCCTCGGGTGTAAATTCTGTGCCACCGGCCGGCTGGGCTTCAGGAGGAACCTGGCTATCGGTGAAATCTATGACCAGGTTACGGACAGTGACCGGTATGACACCCCGGTTACGAATATCGTTTTTATGGGAATGGGTGAACCGTTCCTGAATTACGAGAATGTCACCCGTACGATCGAACGGATCACTGCCCCCGACGGGATGGGTTTTTCACCACAGCGGATCACCGTGTCGAGTGTCGGCATTCCCCGGATGATCCGGAAAATGGCAGATGACAAGGCACGATACCATTTTGCCCTTTCCCTGCATGCGCCGACCGACGAACAACGCTCCCGGCTGATCCCGTTCAACCTGTCGCATCCCCTGGCGGAGGTTTCGGATGCCCTGAAATATTACCATGGCCTTACCAGGAAACGGTTTACCATCGAGTACATCCTCTTCGGAGGAATCAACGATTCGGTAGCCGATGCGCGGGAACTGGCGCGGTTCTGCCGGAGTTTTCCGGTCAAGGTCAACCTTATCGAATACAACCCCGTCGAAGGTACCGGTTTTAAACCTTCCACCCCCGAAAAAACAAAAGCATTTGCTGCCACAATGGAGAAGTTCAACATGGTGGTGAACCTCCGGCAAAGCAGGGGAAAAGATATTGAAGCGGCCTGCGGACAACTGGCCGGTAAACATTAACAGGATCATTATGTCAGCAACATTCTTTGAGATCAATGGAACAATTGTCGATGTGACAGCCGGGTCCATCTATGAGGGTACGGTCATAGTCAACGACGGGAAAATAACTTCCATTCGCCGGGAACCGGCGACCCGGCAGCAGTTCATCCTTCCCGGCCTGATCGATGCCCATATCCATGTGGAGAGTTCGATGCTGATTCCTTCTGAGTTTGCACGTATTGCGGTGACTCATGGCACCACAGGGACGGTTTCCGATCCCCATGAGATCGCCAACGTCCTGGGAATCGACGGGGTCAGGTTCATGATCGCCAACGGCTCGAAGGTGCCGTTCCGCTTCTGGTTTGGAGCACCATCGTGTGTCCCGGCAACCCCATTTGAAACGGCCGGAGCTGAGATCGGAGTGAAAGAGATCGGGGAGTTAATAACCATGCCCGAGGTCAGGTACCTTTCGGAAATGATGAATTTTCCTGGTGTTCTTGCAAAGGATCCCGGGGTAATGGCCAAACTCGAACTGGCGAAGCAGGCCGGTAAACCTGTTGATGGTCACGCTCCCGGAGTCACCGGACAGAATGCTGCAGATTACATTGCCGCCGGAATATCGACTGACCATGAATGCTTTACGCTTGGGGAGGCACGCGAAAAGATCGGGCTCGGGATGCATGTCCTGATCCGCGAAGGAAGTGCCGCCCGAAATTTCGGCACCTTGTGGCCGCTCATCGACGAATTCCCCGGCCAGGTCATGCTCTGCAGCGATGACAAGCATCCCGACGACCTGGTAGCCGGGCACCTCGACCGGATCATCCGCCGGGGCATTGTGCTGGGTCTTGACCCGATAAATCTCATCCGATGCTGTACCCTGAATCCCGTTATCCACTATGATCTGGATGCAGGACTCCTCCGTCCCGGCGACCCGGCCGATATTACGGTGGTTGACGGCCTGGCTTCGTTTAAGGTGATGGAAACCTGGATTGGGGGAGTAAAAGTAGCCGAGCATGGCAGGACCCTGATCGCCGGAACCACCGAAACCCCAATCAACCGGTTCGGTATCGGCCCGGTTTCGGAAGATGCGATCAGGGTTGTTGCAGCAGATGGAAAGATCCGTGTCATGACCGCGGCTGACGGGGAACTGATAACCGGTTCGGAACTGGCTGACCCGCTGGTAGTTGATGGGAATGTGGTGAGCGACATCAGCCGAGACATCCTGAGGATCGTTGTTAAAAACCGTTATTCAGAATCCCCGGCAGGGATCGGCTTCATCCGGAACTTCGGACTTAAAAGGGGAGCTATCGCCTCCTCGGTGGCTCACGACAGCCATAACATCGTAGCGGTCGGAACCGATGATTCATCGATAGCTAAGGCTATCAATCTCGTTATCAGGGAAAAAGGTGGAATCGCATGGGTCGACAGTGATCATAGCGATGTGCTTCCACTTCCGTTCGCCGGCATCATGTCGGGGATGGA
>DAONFN010000175.1:0-6766 GCA_035403625.1 Bacteroidales bacterium | reverse complement strand
GAAAGACTCCGGCATCCCCGCCATCGCCGACGGCGGTATCCGTTACACAGGCGACATCGTCAAGGCCCTCGCCGCCGGCGCACATTCGATCATGGCGGGTTCACTCTTTGCCGGGGTGGACGAATCGCCGGGAGAAACGATCATCTTTGAAGGCCGTAAATTCAAGACCTACCGGGGCATGGGCTCCATCGAGGCCATGCAGCACGGATCCAAAGATCGCTATTTCCAGGATGTCGAGGATGATGTAAAGAAACTGGTGCCCGAAGGCATCGTCGGCCGGGTCCCTTACAAAGGCGCCCTCTCCGAAGTGATCTACCAGATGGTCGGCGGGCTTCGGGCCGGCATGGGCTACACCGGATCACGCACCATCGGCGACCTGCAGAAAGCCCGCTTCATCAAGATCACCTCGGCCGGAGTCACCGAAAGCCATCCCCACGACGTGACCATTATCAGCGAAGCGCCCAATTACAGCCGCTGACCGGTTCCTAAAAAGTATTCAACACCGAAAATTTATCCTGTCAACTACCGTTAGTCCGAATGTCAAACCAACAACCCACAAAATGAACAGCTTGAAAGGAAAACTATTATTGCCGGCACTCCTGCTCCTCATCTCCATCGCTTCCTACGGGCAGGTACGTAACGAAGAAGTGCTGATGACCATTGCCGGCAAGCAGATCCAGGTTGGCGAGTTTCTGAACATCTACCACAAGAACAATGTCAAGGGAGAATCGATCGACAAGAAGTCGCTGGATGAGTACCTCGACCTTTTCATCAACTTCAAACTCAAGGTCAGGCAAGCCGAAGAGATGGGGCTCGACACCCTCGCCAGTTTCCGGAACGAGCTGAACGGCTACCGCGAACAACTTGCCAAACCGTACTTCATCGATGAGCCTACACTCGACAAACTGATCAACGAAGCCTACGAGCGGGAAAAGATGGACCTCCGCGCCAGCCACATCTTCTTCAAGCTGAGCCCCGACGCCACACCGGCCGATACGCTGGCAGCCTACCAGAAAGCCCTCTTGGTGAGAGATAAGCTGATGAAAGGCATGTCGTTCGAAGAAGCGGCTGTGGAGTTTTCCGAAGACCCTTCGGCCAAGGACCGGGAAGCAACCCCCCAGCACGCTTTCCTCAAGGGGAACAAAGGCGACCTGGGCTTCTTTACCGTGTTCGACATGGTTTATTCCTTTGAGAACGGAGCCTGGAATACCGAAACCGGAAAAGTCTCCGTGCCCGTGCGTACTGAGTACGGCTACCACCTCATCAAAGTTACGGCCCGCCGTCCGGCCCTCGGGAAAATGACCGTTGCCCATATCTTCATGTCCATCCCCAAGAGCGCGACCGCCGAGGATTCCCTGAAGGTCAAATTGCGCATCGATTCGGTGTACCAGAAACTCCAGGCGGGCGGCGTTTTTGAAGATCTCGTGAAGACCTATTCCGACGACAAGGGATCGGCGGCAAAAGGAGGTGTACTGCCTACCTTCGGGGTGAACCGCATGGTACCGGAATTTGTGGAAGCCATCTATGCCCTTCCGGAACTCGGCGCCTACACGAAACCCATCCTGACCTCCTACGGCTGGCACATCGTGAAACTGATCGACCGGAAAACACAGCGCCCCTTCGAGGAAGAAAAGGGCGAACTGAAGCAGCGCATCATGAAAGATTCGAGGGGCGATCAGACCCGCCAGGTCATCCTCGCCAAGATCCGCAAGGAATACGGAGTGACCGAATTTCCCGAGGCCCTCAAACCCTTCTATACAATGGTGAACGACAGCATCTTCCTCGGTAAATGGAAGGCTGCCGCCGGGGAGATGAACAGCCCCCTCTTCAAGGTCGGCAATCTGGTGATCGTGCAGAAGGAATTCGCTGACCACCTGGTCTCCACCCAGCGCAAACAGGAAAAGCAGGATATTCGTGCGTATGTCGATAAAAAGTATACCGATTTTGTCGATGAAAGCCTGATCAAGTGGGAAAATTCCCAGCTCGAGATCAAGTACCCGGAATTCCGTGCCCTGATGGGCGAGTACCGTGACGGGATCCTGCTGTTCGACCTCACCGACCAGAAAGTCTGGTCAAAGGCGGTGAAAGATACGGTTGGCCTCGAAGCCTTCTATCAGAAAAACAAAAACAACTATCGCTGGGACACCCGGTGCGAAGCGAGCATCTTTACCGTTAAGGATGCCAAGGTCGTTCAGAAGGTGAAGAATTTCGCGAAGTCGGGACTGGCCGACAATGACATCCTGAAAGAGGTCAATACCGACTCCACCAAGATCGTGACCATCGAAAGCGCCAAATTCTCCCGCCACGATAACAAACTGATCGATTCGATCCCGTGGACCCCCGGTTTCAGCGGCAACGTCGTCAGCAACGGCACCACTACGTTCGTCTATATCCGCAACATCCTCAAGCCGGAAGTGAAACAGCTCAGCGAAGCCCGCGGACTCATCACGGCCGACTACCAGAACTACCTCGAGAAGGAATGGATCGCCACACTCAGGGCTAAATACCCGGTAGATGTGAAACGCGATATCCTGGCACGCATCAAATAGCAAACGTTGAACCGGGCACTTATCATCCTGTTGATCCTGACCGTTTCCTGCTCATCCTTTTTCAAAAAAAAAAATGAACGGGTCCTGGCCAGGGTGGGCGACAGCTACCTCTATGAATCTGAGCTGAAAGGGGTGGTTGCCGCCGGCACCAGCGCCAAAGACAGCCTGGTGATCACCCGGACCTTCGTGGAGAACTGGGTACGAAGCCAATTGGTCGTGCAGCAGGCCGAGAAGAACCTTCCGGCCGAACAGCTCGATTTCACCCGGCAACTGGAAGCCTACAAGAATTCCCTGGCTATTTATGCCTACGAGAATGCCCTTGTCAGGCAGAAGCTCGATACCGTTATCAGCGACGAAGAGATCCAGGACTATTATGACGCCAACCAGCAGAATTTCCTGCTGAAGGATAACATCGTGCAGATCCAGTATGTGAAGCTGCCGTTAAAATCGTCGGTGGCGAAACAGGTGAGGCAGTTGCTCAGCGCCGACAGTCCGAACGACCGGACACAATTGTCG
The DNA here is from genome assembly GCA_035403625.1 of Bacteroidales bacterium. Classification (GTDB taxonomy): domain Bacteria; phylum Bacteroidota; class Bacteroidia; order Bacteroidales; family FEN-979; genus CAIVAT01. Next base: position 3,701 of record DAONFN010000175.1, on the reverse strand, counting down.
GAGCTTTGTGAGAAAAATGCCGCCGACTACTTTCTCGACAACGAGAACTGGATCCCCTTCAGCGATGTGCTGAAGGAGATCCCGGTAAAAGCATACAACCAGGAGGAGTTCTTGCAGAATCACCGGGAACTGGAATACCGGGATTCGGCTTTTGTGTACCTGATGAAGATCAAGGATTTCAAGATACGGGAGAGTGTCTCTCCGCTTGACTTTGAGAAGCAACGGATCCGCGACATCATCCTCAACAAACGCAAGATCGACCTCATCCACCGGATGCAGGATGATCTCTTCACCAATGCCCAGAAAAAGAACCAGTTTGAGATCTATTAACCGTTCCATCGTCAACCGAACCGCCATGAAAATCCGTCGCGCTCCCCGTTTCCTTTCCTGGGTGATCTGGCTGGCCCCGCTCTGCGTGGCCGCCCAGTCGAAGCCCGACACCATCATCGACGGCGTGGTGGGGATCGTCGGCGCTAATGTGATCCTGAAATCGGATGTTGAAAACCAGTACCTGCAGATCCGAAGCCAGGGGAACATTCTGGGAACGGCCCAGAAGATGCGGTGCCAGATCTTCGAAAACCTCCTCTACCAGAAGCTCCTGCTTCACCAGTCACAGGTCGATAGCCTCACAGCCACCGACGCCCAGGTGGAGGCGGAGATGGACCGGAGGATGCGTTATTTTATCTCGCAGGCCGGTACGCCTGAGCGTCTCGAAGAGCATTTCGGGAAATCGCTCCTTGAGATCAAGAACGAACTCCGTGATGTGATCCGGGAGCAGATGCTGACCGAACAGGAACAGCAGAAGATCACCAAGGATATTACCGTGACCCCGTCGGAAGTCAGGAGTTTCTTCCGAAAGATCCCGAAAGACAGCATCCCCCTGGTCAATTCGGAGTTCGAGATCGGAACCATCGTGAAACGTCCCGTGATCGGGGAAGCCGAACGCCAGGAAGCGCGCGACAGGTTGAAGGGCTTCCGTGAACGGATCGCCAAAGGCGATGACTTCAGCACGCTGGCTGTGCTTTATTCGGAAGACCCGGGTTCCTCCAAACAGGGAGGGGAGCTGGGTATGTTCAAACGCGGCGAGATGCGGGCCGAATTTGAGGCTGCCGCTTTCAAACTGAAGCCGGGAGAGGTGTCGGATATCGTCGAAACGGAAGATGGCTTTCATCTCATCCAGATGATCGAACGGAGGGGGGATTACGTGAATGCGCGCCATATCCTCGTTCAACCGAAGGTGTCGCCCGTGAACCTGAACCGCGCCAGGCAGACCCTCGACAGCGTCGCAGGGCTGATCTCATCGAAGAAGATGACCTACGACGCCGCAGTCATGGCTTACTCCGACGACCCCGGGAAGAACAGCGGCGGGCTGATGATCAACCCGGCCACGGGAAACAGCCGGTGGGAAGCCGACCAGATCGATGCCAAGGTCTTCTTTGTGGTCGATAAACTGAAACCGGGGGAAGTCTCCGCCCCTGTACTGACCAGCGACCGGGGAAAGCAGGATTACCGGATCTATTTCCTCAAATCGCGAAGCAATCCGCATAAGGCGAACCTCGAGGATGATTATTCGCGGATCCACCAGCTGGCTCTGGAAAAGAAAAAGGAGGAGAAGATCGATTCATGGATCAACGAAAAGAGGAATTCCACCTTCATCTCGATCATGGACGAATTCAGGAACTGTACGTTCCAGCGTAATTGGATTAAAAACTAACAAACTATTTCTATGCAGTTTTCTTCGGATGTTGAAGCAGTTGATGCATTAGTCAATAAATACGGACAACTAAAGTCGGAAATCGGCCGCGTGATCGTCGGCCAGGATGAGGTGGTGAAGAACCTCCTCATCTCCATATTCTGCAAAGGCCATTGCCTGCTCGTCGGGGTGCCCGGACTGGCCAAAACACTGATGGTTAATACGTTGTCAAAGGCCCTGGGGCTCAGCTACAGCCGTATCCAATTCACCCCCGACCTTATGCCTTCGGATATTGTCGGCACCGAAATTCTCGACGAGAACCGCCATTTCCGGTTCATCAAGGGACCGGTGTTCGCCAACATCATCCTGGCCGACGAGATCAACCGCACCCCGCCCAAAACCCAGTCGGCGCTGCTGGAGGCGATGCAGGAGAAGGCCGTCACTGTGGCAGGGACCAGCTATCACCTGGCTGAACCCTTTTTCGTGCTGGCTACGCAGAATCCGATTGAGCAGGAGGGAACCTACCCCTTGCCCGAAGCCCAGCTCGACCGCTTCATGTTCAATATCTGGCTCGACTACCCGACCACGGAAGAGGAGGTGAATATCGTGAAAGCGACCACCTCCGAGAAGAGCGTAACCCCGTCGGTTGTCCTGTCGGCCGAGGAGATCCTTTTCTTCCAGAACCTGATCCGTAAGGTTCCGGTTCCCGACAACGTGTTCCAGTTTGCGGTCAACCTCGTATCGTCTACCCGTCCGAAGACGGCCAAAGCCAACGAATGGGCCAACGAATACCTGAACTGGGGCGCCGGTCCCCGCGCCTCACAATACCTGATCCTGGGGGCCAAGTGCCACGCCGTTCTCAACGGTAAATATTCGCCCGATATTGAGGATGTCAGAGCGGTCGCCAACGCCGTCCTGCGCCACCGGATCGTGCGGAATTACAAGGCCGAAGCCGAAGGCGTGAGCGTTGAGGACATTATCCGGCATTTCTTAAAACATCTTGCCATATGAAACGCAAAATTATTATCCTGGCCGGGGCGGCCGTCATAGCCATCCTGGGACTGGCCATCACCCCATCATGCAACCGGTCGGGTAAAGATACCTCCGGCGGACAAGCTGACACCTTACGCGGAAAAATCACTCTTTCAGGCGCTTTCGCGCTCTACCCGATGGCGGTAAAATGGGCGGAGGAGTTCCAGAAGCTGCATCCCCATGTCACGGTCAATGTGTCGGCAGGCGGTGCAGGCAAAGGGATGACCGACGCACTTTCGAAGATGGTTGACCTGGGCATGTACTCGAAAGCCGTAAGCCCGGAAGAGCAGGCCAAAGGAGCGTGGTGGATCGCAGTGGCCAAAGATGCCGTACTGCCGACCATCAACGCCAACAACCCGGTGCTGGCCGACCTGAAGAAGAAAGGACTTACCCGGCAGAAATTCTACGATATCTTCATCACCGGGACCATCAAGACCTGGGGCGCGGCCGCCGGCAACGCGTCCAGGGAAGAACTCAATGTGTTTACCCGGTCCGACGCATGCGGTGCGGCCGAAATGTGGGCCAAGTTCCTCAACAACAAAAAGCAGGAAGACCTGCAGGGACTGGGCGTCAACGGCGATCCGGGAGTGGCCGATGCAGTCAGGCGGAATCCCAACGGGATCGGTTTCAACAACCTGGGCTTCGTTTACGAGATGCAGTCGCGAAAGATCTATGCCGGTCTGGAGGTAGTCCCGATCGACCTCAACGGCAACGGGTTGATCGACCCGGATGAGAATTTCTATAAAACCATGGACCAGGTGATGAAGGCCATCAACGATGGAAAGTACCCTTCCCCCCCGGCCCGCGACCTCTTCTTTGTCTCTGCCGGCAAACCGACCAGTCCGCTGGTCAGGGAATTCCTGCACTGGGTCCTTTCTGCAGGACAGAAATATGTGACCGAAGCCGGCTATGTCATGATCAAACAGGAACAGATCACCTCAGAACTGCAAAAGCTGAACTGAGATGTATCTTCTCA
>DAONFN010000174.1:0-6780 GCA_035403625.1 Bacteroidales bacterium | reverse complement strand
AAAGGTAAAGATGATAAAAATAGTATGAAAAGTAGATGTGTATAAAGAGTAGCCGCATCGGAGAGGGGGAGAGGGTTTCCCGGGTCGTTATCTGGCTATTATCATTTCGCTCCTCCGGAGTTCTTCCCCTCCCTGCAGGCAGGGATCATTCGTGAGACTCAAATTTTCGGAACGTAGTGAAGGAAAATTTGTAAGTCGAACAATCCTGCGAAGCAGAGGGGATGATACCCCGTTGCTCTGCAGCGGAATCAGGGTCCAGACCCGATAGCAATCGGGCTTGCCCTGGGGTTCATACCCGTGATTCCCGCCTTATAAAATTTGCGTATAGGAAACCCAGGGAGCGGCCCCTTTTGATTACTCGAACAATAGAACAATCGATTTGTGATTTACGAAGTAAATTCATTCTGAAATCGAGTATTCAATTGTTCTCCTGTTCAATTGTTCAACTGTTCTCCCGGGGTTGGGGGAATGGCGAAAAAAGACGTATCCCAAAAATGAAATGTGTATAAAGAGTAGCTGCCCGGAGAGGGAAGAAATATCAGCACATCGGCACATTGGCACATCAGCACATTGGCACATCAGCACATTGGCACATCAGCACATCAGCCCATCAGCACATTGGCACATCAGCTCCCCCTTGGTCACCTCCATAAAATCTTTAACTTTGTAAATTCTCCCCGGGACAACGGGGGGACAACAGCCTAAACCGTTTCCCATGAAAGAGACTATCCGGGAGTTAGAAACGCCACAGGAGCCTGCCTTCAACTACGAGGAGTTCTTTTACAGGTGCGTCCGCCACTGGTACCTGTTCGCCATCGCCCTGGGCGTGGCGATGCTCGGCTGCTTTCTCTTCAACCACTATTCCCGCCCGGTGTACGAAGTGCGTTCCACGGTGTTGATCCGCGACTACAAAGAGAACAAGATCAACCCGGCCGACATCCTCGGCATCGGGAAACTCAACTCCATGCAGGACCTCAACAACGAGATCGAACGGTTCTCGTCGTACGGACTGGTGTACCGCACCATCCAGAAATGCGGGTACGAGGTCTCCTACTTCAGCCACGATAAATTCCTGAGCCGGCACAACACCTTTACCACCTTGGCCAACCTGTACAAAGGCAATCCCTTTTATCCCACGCGCGAACTGTTCCGTAACGCCCCGTTCCGGGTGATCCTCGATACCACCTTCCCCCAGGCCGTCCAAACACGGTTTACGCTGAAATTCCTGTCGCCCACGCGTTTCCGGCTCGAAGCCAACGCGGAAGAGGCCTCGCTGTACGACTTCACCAAAAAGACATTTACCGGGGGACCGGTGGCCTTCGAACTGAACGAGACTTACTCTTTCGACCAGGTGGTACAAGGCAAATATTTCAGGTTTAAGGTGATGCGGACTGAGTATTTCGATGAGACCACCGACTACCGGAAATCCTTTTCCTTCGTGATCCGCGATTATGAAGACCTGACCGGCGAATTCCGCAACTATACGATCGCCCCGGTCAAGAAGGATGCCTCGGTGGTGGAAGTAAAGATGAAAAACATTAACGCCGGGAAGACGACCGACTTCATCAATGCCCTGACCGGCGAGTACATCAGCAGCGGGCTGGAACGGAAGAACATGGTGGCGACCCTCACCATCAACTTTATCGACCGGGAGCTGACCGGCATTTCCGACTCGCTGAACATGTCGGAGCGGGGACTGATGGCCTTCCGCGAGAACCGCAAGGTGATGAACCTCGATGCCCAGGCCCAGCAGGTGTTTGATAAAATGATGCAGTTGCAGGATGAAAAGGCGGTGCTGCTGGTCAAAAGCAGCTACCTGAAGAACATGAAGAGCTACATCGAGTCGAACCAGAAGCTCGACAAGATGATCGTGCCGGCCTCCCTGGGGATTGACAACCAGACCCTCAACGGTTTGACCCTGCAACTCACGCAGTTATACACCAAACTTTCGGAAGCTTCCATCTTTGCCCGCGAGAAGAGCCCCAACGTGGTGACGCTCGAAACCCAGATCGCCACCACCAAGCAGGCGCTGTACGAGAACACGCTGAATGCGCTGAATTCGAACGAGACGATGATCAAGGAGGTGGATCGCCGGATGGCCGATATCAATACGCTGATCGAGCGTCTGCCGGAGACTCAGCGGGTACTGTTCGGCATTGAAAGGAAGTTCAAGCTGATCGATGCTTCCTACACCTTCCTGCTGCAGAAGCGGTCGGAGGCGCTGATCACCCGGGCTTCGAACACACCCGACAACGAGATCATCGACAAGGCTCCCGACGCCGGGGTGCGGATGGTTTTCCCCAACGGGAAGCAGAACTACATCATCGCGCTGATCCTCGGGCTGCTGGTGCCGGTGATGTGGATCTTCGGAAAGAGTTATTTCAACAAGACCATCGAGAACCGTGAAGACATCGAGAAGATCACCCAGGCGCCTTTCCTGGGCAACCTGCTGCACAGCCGCAAGGGGAGCCGGGTGGTGATCGACGCTCCCAACTCCACCAGTACCGAAGCTTTCCGCACGGTGCGCACCAACATCGATTACCTGCTCCAGCGAAAACCGCGGCAGGTGATCCTGATCACTTCCGACATGGTGGGGGCGGGGAAGACCTTCACCTCCACGAACCTTGCCGCGATCTTCGCCCTGTACGGCCGCAAGACCCTGCTGATGGGCTTTGACCTGCGCAAACCGCGCATCTTCGCCGATTTCAACCTCAACAACCAGGCCGGGATCAGCTCGTTCCTGTCGAACCGCAGCGGGCTCGAAGAGGTGATCCAGTTTTCGGGCATGGAGAATCTCGATATCCTGATGGCCGGCCCGGTGCCGCCGAACCCTGCCGAGCTCATCGCCTCGGAGAAGTGCGCGGAGATGTTCGCCCGGCTGAAGGAGATGTACGAATACATCATCATCGACACGCCGCCCGTGGCGCTGGTCACCGACGCCGTGCTGCTGATGAAGCACTCCGACGCCAACATTTTCGTGGTACGCCAGGGGGTCACCTACAAGAAGATCTTCGCCTCCGTGATCCGCGATACCGAATCGCACAACATCCCCCACCTGGCGGTGGTGCTCAACGACTTCAGCCTCGAGCAGGGATCGTACGGCTATGGCTACGGCTATGGTTACGGGTACGGCTATGGCTACGGTCACGGCTACGGGTACGGCTACTATTCCGACGACCAGGAGAAGCTCGTCCGCAAGCCCTGGTACCAGCGGATCCTGCCGAAGCGGCCGCGTTCGCCGCTGGTACGGTAAGGTATGACCGCCACAGACCATCTTTACGAAATCCTTGAAGCGGGCTACGACCGCTTTAACCAGCCCGGCTTCATCCCCCTGGACCCGATCTCCATCCCCCACCGGTTTTCGAAGAAAGAGGACATTGAGATCGCCGGGTTCCTGACCGCGACACTGTCGTGGGGCAACCGCAGGAGCATCCTGAACAGCGCGTCGCGGCTGCTGGATCTGATGGAAAACGCGCCCCATGATTTCGTGATGCAGGCTGGCGACCGGGAACGGGCCCGGGTGATCCGGTTTTACCACCGGACCTTCAACGGCGACGACGCCCTTTTCTTTCTCAGCGCCTTGACCGGGATATACAGGGAGTACGGAGGATTGGAGCCGCTCTTTTCAGTGGCGGCTGAACGGGGCATGAAGGAAGCTATTGCGCATTTCCGCCGGTGTTTTCTCGCCGGGGAGCACCTGGCGCGGTCGGAGAAGCACCTGCCCGATCCGGAGAAAGGGTCGGCGGCCAAGCGGCTGAACATGTTCCTGCGGTGGATGGTGCGCGACGACGGCCGGGGGGTCGATTTCGGCCTCTGGAAAAGCATCCCGGCCGCGGTGCTCCTGTGTCCGCTCGACGTCCATTCCGGGCGGGTGGCTCGCAGCCTGGGACTGCTGAGCCGCCGTCAGAACGACTGGAAAGCGGTGGAGGAACTTACGGGCAACCTGGCGAGGTTCGATCCCGCCGACCCGGTAAAATATGATTTCGCCCTCTTCGGATCAGGTATTACTCCCCCTCTCCGGTGCGGAGAGGGGGTTGGGGGGTGAGGTATCTCCGGTGCGGAGAGCCTGCCTGCCGGTAGGCAGGGGGGGTGGGGGGTGAGGTACTAGTAGTTTTCTTCCCGAACCTGCATATAGGCCCGGGGGTGGAGGCAGGCGGGGCAGTTTTCCAACGCCTTGGCCGACTCATACACGTAGCCGCAGTTGAGGCATTTCCACCACACCTTGCCGTCTTTCATGAAGACCTTATCCTCCGAGATGTTCTGTAACAGCTTGAGATAGCGGCGTTCATGTTCAACCTCTACCTTGCCGATCATCTTAAAAGCAGTGGAAACCTCCATGAAACCCTCTTCTTTGGCCACTTCGGAGAAATGGGGGTAAAGCTCCTCCCACTCTTCGTGTTCCCCTTCCGCCGCGGCTTTCAGGTTTTCCAGGGTGGTGCCGATGACGCCGGCCGGGTAGGCGGCCGTGATCTCGGTCATGCCTCCTTCGAGGAATTTGAAAAACCGCTTGGCATGTTCTTTCTCCTGCCCTGCGGTTTCCATGAAGATGTTGGCGATCTGTTCGTATCCTTCCTTCTTCGCTACGCTGGCGAAGAATTCGTAGCGCATCCGGGCCTGGGATTCGCCGGCAAAGGCTTTCAGCAGGTTCTGTTCGGTGCGGGTTCCTTTGAGTGATTTTTCCATGGTATATCAGGTTTGTTGATGTTCGTAAGGATCCGTATTTACCGTAAAAATAGAAAAAATCCCCAAACCATAAACAACCGATTCTTCTTCCGTTCTATTGTTCTATTGTTCTACTGTTCTATTGTTCTACTGTTCTATTGTTCTATTGTTCTACTGTTCTATTGTTCTACTGTTCTATTGTTCTACTGTTCTATTGTTCTACTGTTCTCTTGTTCTCCTGTTCGCTCCCTCACTTCCCGGCCCGTTTCTCCTCCGCCACCTTTTTCATCACCTCTTCCTGGATCGGTTTCGGCAGGGGGGTGTACTTGAAGAACTCCATCGAGTAGTTGGCGCGGCCGCTCGTGATGTTGCGGAGCTGCGTGGCGTAGCCGAACATCTCCATCAGGGGAACGAATGCGCTCACCTTCTGCGAGCCTTTGCGGTAGCGGCGCATCGCCTCGATCCTGCCGCGGCGGCGGTTGAGGTTACCCACCACATCGCCGATGTACTCGTCGGGGGTGTTCACCTCCACCTTCATCATCGGTTCGAGGAGGATGGGATCGGCTTTCATGAATCCCTGCTTGAAACCGATGGAAGCGCAGGTCTGGAAGGCCATGTCGGAGCTGTCGACCGGGTGGAAGCTGCCGTCGAGGAGCACCACTTTTACGTCGACAACCGGGAAGCCCGCCAGGACGCCGCGTTGGAGGGTCTTCTGAATTCCCTTGTCGACCGACGGGATATATTCGGCCGGGATGTTGCCGCCCTTCACCTTTTCGAGGAATTCGTAGCCGTGACCTTCGTTGGGTTCCATGCGCATGTACACATGGGCATACTGGCCTTTTCCGCCGGTCTGCTTCACATGTTTGTAGTTGGATTCCACTTCGGTGGTGATGGTTTCGCGGAAGGCTACGGAGGGTTCGCCGACCTCTGCTTCGACCTTGAATTCGGTCTTGAGCCGGTCGACCATGATCTCGAGGTGGAGTTCGCCCATGCCGGAGATGATGGTCTCTTCGGTTTCATCGTCGAACCGGACGTTGAAGGAGGGATCCTCCATAGCCAGTTTGTGGAGCGCTTCGCCCAGTTTCGACTGGTCGGCGCGTTTGACGGGGTTGATCTTGAGTTCGATGACGCTGGGCGGCACATGGATGTTCTCGAGGAGGAAGCGGTGGTCATCGCCGCAGAGGGTGTCGCCGGTCTTGGTCACCTTCATCCCGATGAGCGCCACGATGTCGCCGGGACCGGCTTCCGAGATCTCTTCCCGGTCTTTGGCGTGGATCTTGAAGATGCGGCCCACCCGTTCGTGTTTGCCTTTGGTGGAGTTGAAAACCTGCATGCCGCTGCGCAATGTGCCGGAGAAGATGCGGGTAAAGGTCTGCTGGCCGACGAACGGGTCGTGGATCAGTTTGAATGCCAGGGCCGAGAAGGGTTCTTTCGGCGATGGGTGGCAGGTGTGCAGTTTTTCCGGATCGTCCAGATCGGTACCCGTTACGGCGCCCACATCGACCGGGGAGGGGAGGTAGTCGATCACGGCGTCGAGGAGCATCTGGATCCCCTTGTTTTTGTAGGCGGCTCCGCAGAATACAGGGGTGATGAGAAGTTTGAGGGTTTGTTCGCGCAGCGCCTTCATCATCAGTTCGGCCGGCACCTCTTTGTCCTCCATGAAGAGTTCCATGATCTCGTCATTGAATTCGGCGAGTTTTTCGACGGCCCAGGCGCGTGCCTCTTCGGTTTTCGCTTTGTATTCGGCGGGGATCTCCGTTTCTTTCTGTTCGAGTTCATCGAACGCGTAAGCCTTGCGGTGGATGATGTCGATGATCCCGGTGAAGTTGTCTTCGGCGCCGATGGGTACGTGGAAAGGCACCGCGTTGGCGTCGAGGTATTTGTTCATCTGGGCGACGACGGCGCTGAAGTCGGCTCCCGTGCGGTCCATCTTGTTGATGAAGGCAAAGCGGGGAACGCGGTAGCGGTCGGCCTGGTTCCACACCGTTTCGCTCTGCGGTTCCACACCGCCCACCGCGCAGAATACGGCTACCATCCCGTCGATCACGCGGAGGGAGCGTTCCACCTCGATGGTGAAGTCGACGTGGCCGGGGGTGTCGATCAGGTTGACCTGGTGTC
>DAONFN010000173.1:0-6797 GCA_035403625.1 Bacteroidales bacterium | reverse complement strand
CATTTGTTGCAGGCGGCTTTTTTCGGCCAGGTAGTTGAACTTCTGCATTCCGAGAGTGTTTTGCTTCATAAACCCGGCAAAAAGATCCATGGACGAAGAGAGGCTGAACCCGCTGTTGAAATATTGTGTTGCGATGAATGTGTTGGTGGAAGGATCGATGCTGCGGCCGAAATTCTCATCCAGCGCAGCATTGAAGTTCAGATTCGGCAGCAGGTTGTTCCTGGCCTGCCGGTAGTCAGCCTTCCGGATCCCGACTTCCAGGCTCTCGTTCCTGACCGTGATATTATTTTCCCAGGCATACCGGATGCACCGGTCGAGGGTCCATCCGGACTGGCCTGCCACGACGCCGGGAATGAGCGCAAGCATCGAAAAAAGGAATACCAGAAAGAGGTTCCGTGTCATGATCCGATGGATAGCAGGGTTCGGCCCAGCTCCTCGGTCACAATCTGACCGTCGAAAAGGTTGATGATGCGGTGGGCAAAGGCAGCATCACGCTGGGAGTGGGTTACCATCACAATGGTTGTTCCCAGCCGGTTCAGCTCCGAAAGAAGGTTCATTACCTCGATCCCGTTCTTTGAATCGAGGTTCCCGGTAGGCTCATCGGCCAGGATCAGCTTGGGATTGGGCACCACTGCCCGGGCAATCGCAACCCGTTGCTGTTGACCGCCCGATAATTGCTGGGGAAAATGATGTCTCCGGTGACTGATCTTCATCCGTTCGAGAATTTCCGTGACCATCCGCCTGCGCTCGGAGGGGGAGATGTCGAGATAAAGCAGCGGTAACTCCACATTTTCGAACACGTTAAGTTCATCGATCAGGTTGAAACTCTGAAAAACGAACTGGATGTTCCCCTTCCGGTAACGGGTCCGCTTGCTTTCGCGATAATCCGATACATCCACTCCGTCGAAATGATAGGAGCCGGACGACGGATTGTCAAGCATGCCCAAAACGTTCAGCAGTGTCGATTTGCCGCAACCCGAAGGGCCCATGATGGCAACAAATTCGCCGGATTGCACCTCCATGCTGACCCGGTTAAGGGCCGTCGTCTCGATCTCGTCGGTGGTAAACCGTTTCGTTAATTCAATCGTCTTTATCATCAGATACATTTTTTATTGCGCATGTAAATTCAATATCTGTGCCGTGTTTATATGTGATTGAATATCAAAAATATGGCGATGTGCAAAAAAAGATTATGTTAATAATGTGAACAAAACACTGTTCACTTTTCGTACATTGCACCCAGAAACCGGATAAAACATGGAACAGAAATCCAAAGAGGGTCGGCTCCTCATCGTCGACGACAACCAAAGTGTATTGAGCGCCCTGAAACTTCTGTTAAAATTCGAGTTTGAAGAGGTGGTCACCCTTCCCGACCCCAAGACCCTGATGACCGATCTGGTCCGTTCGGATATTGATGTTGTGCTGCTCGACATGAATTTCAAGACCGGCGAAAGTTCCGGCAATGAAGGAATGTACTGGCTTCGCGAGATAAAAAAGCGACGGCCCGACGTTGAGGTCGTCATGTTCACCGCGTACGGCGATATCGAGACGGCGGTGAAGGCCACCCATGAGGGGGCGGCCGATTTCATCCTGAAGCCGTGGGAGAACGGGAAACTCCTCGCGACACTGAAATCGGCGCTGAAACTCAGGAAGTCAAACCAGGCTGTGGGCTACCTCATGAAACGGGAACAGGCGATCAGGACCGAATTGAACCGGGATGAACGTTTGATCATCGGAACCTCGGCAGAAATCAGGAGGATCCTCGACCTCGTTAAAAAGGTGGCCGCTACCGATGCAAACATCCTCATTACGGGAGAGAATGGGACAGGAAAAGAATTGATAGCTAAGGAGATTCATCGGCTGTCGGACCGGGCACACGAACTTCTCGTGACGGTCGACCTGGGTTCGGTGGCGGAGAACCTTTTCGAAAGCGAAATGTTCGGTCATGCCAAAGGCGCCTTTACCGATGCGATCGGCGACCGCACGGGAAAGATCACACTGGCTGACCGGGGCACGCTGCTGTTTGACGAGATCGGCAATCTCCCCCTGCACCTGCAATCGAAACTCCTGAACGTTCTGCAAAACCGGTCCGTGTTCCCGGTCGGGTCGAATGCGGGAATTCCCGTTGATATACGCCTAATCTCCAGCACCAACAAGGACCTTTACCAGATGGTCAGGGAAAAGACCTTCCGCCAGGATCTCCTTTACCGCATCAACACCATCCAGATCGAATTACCTCCCTTACGACGACGAACCGACGACATCCCCGAACTGGCCGCTTTTTTCCTGAGGAAATATGCCCTGAAATACAAAAAGGAGCACTTATCCCTCCATCCCAAAGCCCTCGAAAAACTGAAGGAGTATCCCTGGCCGGGGAATATCCGGGAATTGCAGCACACCATCGAAAAAGCCGTCATCCTGTGCGAAAGCGAAGTCATCAGCCCGTCCGATCTGTACCTGAATCAACCCGAAATGGTGCTGACCGATGAAACGGTGACCCTCGAGGAGATGGAAAAACGGGTCATCGCGCGCGAGATCCGAAAAACCCATCAGAGCCTTCTCCTCACTGCAAAAAACCTGGGCATTTCACGAACCACCCTGTATAAAAAAATGAAGAAGTATGGGCTATAAACGGATTACCCTCAACACCGTGATCGGTCTGGTTCTGATCGCGGCCGCCGCTTTCACCGGCGGATTCCTGGAAGCCCGCTATCCGCAACGGGGTTTCCTGCTGATCCTGCTGGTCATCCCGCCCGCCGGCTGGGCTGTGTTTCGGATGTTCACCCTGGCCAACCGTCAGATCGCCTTCTTTTTCGATGCCATCCGCAACGACGATTTCACCCTTCAGTTCCCGTCGAACCCCGGGCAACGCTCCCTCCAGAAGCTGTTTCAGAGCCTCAACAACCTGAGCGGGAAAATCCGCGAGATCAAGCTGAAAAACGAATACCTCGAAAAATACTACCAGACCTTCATTCAGCAGGCAGCTACCGGACTGCTGGCCCTGAACCGCGACAATGAGGTGGAGATCATGAACGACAAAGCGTTTGAATATGCCGGGATCCCTCCCTACACCCCGCTTCACCTGGTACCGATGCGAAATCCCGGTCTTTTTGCGGTACTGGCTGCCCTTAATCCGGGCGAAGCCCTGACGTACACTCCTGCAACCGGCGACACCCGTATCACCCTGCTGGCACGGACAAAGGAAATCCGGTTTGGTGATAAGGCCACCCGGATCATTTCCCTGCAGGATATCCGGCAGGAACTCGAGGCCACCGAACTCGACTCCTGGCAGAAGCTCATCCGAGTTTTGACCCATGAAATCATGAACAGCATTGCCCCGATCGTTTCGCTAACGGGCAGCCTGCGGCAGTTTTTCGTGAAACAGAACGGGCCGGTGGATCCCGCCGATATTGATTCCGAGACGATCGGGAATGTCATCCTCGGGCTCGACACCATCGGGGAAAGGGGAAACGGACTTGTTGCTTTCGTCGACAACTACCGGAAGCTTACCCGGATCCCGAAACCCGAATTCACCTCCTTTTTTGTAAGAGAATGGTTCGAGACGGTTACGCTGTTGCTGAAATCCCGCCTCGATGAGTGGAATGTGAACTTTGAGACCGCCGTCGACCCCAGGCTCCGGGAAATGTCGGGCGACAAAACCCTGCTGACCCAGGTGCTCATCAACATCCTGAATAATGCACTCGAGGCCCTTGCCGCCCTCCCTGAAGGCAGGCATATCCTGCTCACCGCCGAATTATCTCACCAAAACCGGCCGCTGATCCGTATTTCCAATAACGGTCCCCGCATTCCCGGAGATGTTCTCGACAAGATCTTCATCCCTTTCTTCACTACCCGGGAACAGGGATCGGGAATCGGCCTCAGCCTGTCGCGCCAGATCATGCGGCTGCACAAGGGTTATATCCATGCCGAATCGTCGGAAAAGGCAACCACCTTTGTGCTCACTTTCTGACCCGGCAGCAGGGGAACAGGGGAACAACAGAACAAGAGAACATTAGAACGTTAGAATGGTTGAGTGTTCTCCAACTCTGTCAGGATAGTCATCACCTCCCCGGTTGAAGGAGCGGTAACCAGCCTCATCCGCCAGGGCTTGAAGTCGGGAATGCCTTTGAAATAGCCGCTGTAGAGCTTGCGAAGCTCGAAAAGGGTGGTGCGGTCACCTTTGTATGGGATGGAAGCCAGAATATGCCTTCTCACCAGTCCGACCCGCTCGGACAGGGAAGGAGGTTCCGGGTAGCTGCGGGTAGCCATCCAGGTCTTGATCTCCCGGAAGATCCAGGGATTGCCGGTGGCGGCACGGCCGATCAGGATGCCGTCGACTCCGTACCGGTTCTTCATCTCTTCGGCCACAGGGCCAGAATCAACATCTCCGTTACCGAACACCGGGATGTGCATGCGGGGATTGTTCTTTACGGTGCCGATCAGGGTCCAGTCGGCCTTCCCCCCGTAAAGTTGCGCCCTTGTCCGGCCGTGGATGGCGATGGCTCGGATCCCCACATCCTGCAGCCGTTCGGCAATATCGACGATCTCCTTGTGCTGTTCGTCCCATCCCAGCCGGGTCTTCACGGTCACCGGCAGGGCGGTCGATTTCACGACTTCCGCCGTCATCCGCACCATCTTCGGAATATCCTGCAACAACGCCGCTCCGCCCCCTTTCATCACGATCTTCCTGACCGGGCAGCCGAAGTTGAGATCGAGGAAATCAGGATGCTGCGATTCGGCCACGGCGGCCGCCTTCATCATCGATTCCACGTTGTCGCCGAAGATCTGGATCCCGATGGGCCGCTCGGCCGGCTCAAACCGCATCTTGTTGAAACTCTTTTCCGCATCGCGGATCAAACCCTCCGCGGCGATGAATTCCGTCACGAGCACATCGGCGCCGTATTCCTTGCAGAGCACCCGGAAAGGGGAGTCGGTAACGTCCTCCATAGGCGCCAGGATGAGCGGGAAATCCGGCAGTTCGATCGTTCCTATCTTCGGCAAATTATGCTAATTCAGCAGCAAAATTAGCCAAATTCGGTGGACTCCCCCAAACCTCCCCTCCTCCAGAGCCTGACCCCGTTCAGCCGGATCCTCTTTGCCGTGCTGCTGATGATCGCCTGTTTCACCCTGGTATTCCTGGCCGGGATCCTGGCTGCCGTTCCGATTTTCGGACTGGGACTTTCGCAGATCATGACAACGATGACTCTCCCGGCCGGACAGGAAAATGTGGCCCTGCTCGAATACTTCCAGGTAGTGCAGTCGTTCGGGCTCTTCATCTTTCCACCCCTGCTGGCCGGATGGCTCTTCGAACGCAGCAGCGTCCGTTTCCTGGCGCTTGGAAAAGCATCGCCATGGCCCTTTTACCTGGCGACTTTCCTGCTGATGTTCATATCCCTGCCTTTTATCAACTGGCTGATTGTCGTCAACGGGAACCTGCATCTTCCCGCTGCTTTACAGGAGATGGAGGAGTGGATGCGTTCAACCGAAGAACAGGCCACCCGGCTTACCGATGCTTTTATGGCCATGCCCTCCTTCACGACCTTCCTGTTCAACCTCTTCATGGTCGCTGCGCTTCCGGCAATAGGGGAGGAGTTCGTTTTCAGGGGGCTGTTCCAGCGGTTGTTCCGAGAATGGCTGGGCAATATTCATACCGCGATCCTGCTTTCCGCCATCCTCTTCTCAGCGTTACACATGCAGTTTTTCGGGTTCCTGCCCAGGCTGGCGCTCGGAATCCTCTTCGGGTACCTGTTTTACTATTCCGGATCACTCTGGGTCCCGGTCTTCGCCCATTTCCTTAATAACGGTGCCGCCGTGGTGGTCGAATATCTCTCCCAGTCAGGGATGCTGCACGGCAATTACGAGGATTTCGGGGCTACCCATAATGTTCTTCTGATCGTCCTCAGCGGGCTATCCGTCTTATTGCTGTTCTTCTGGCTCCATCGCCGGTATCATCGATGAATTCCCTGCTCATGAATCTCTTTACCGACCTGCCCGGCAGCCGCCTTTGTCCGTTCGATATCCTCCTTCTTGCCTCCTATGCCCTCACCTGCCTCGGCATCGGCCTGCACGCCTCCCGTCGGAAGTCCGACGCCGACTTCATGATCGCCGGCCGCAGGATCGGCATCATCGGTTTCGTTACCTCGGTTGTGGCCAGCTACATCGGCGGGGCTGCCCTGGTGGCTTATACGGCGTATGTTTACCGGTTCGGCATCTCCGCCATCGCTGTTTTCGTGGGAACCGCCGCCGGATTCCTGATCTTCATCCCCTATGCGATGAAACTCCGGCAATTCAGCGGCGAAAAGCAGTTTTACACCCTGAGCGACTGGATCTCCTTCCGGATCGGACCCACCGCAGGGTATGCATCGGCGGTTATCCTCCTGATCGTCTATTCCGGTATGCTGCTCAACCAGTTCATCGCAGGCAGCAGCATCCTGGCCAACATCAGCGGCTGGTCATACGAAACAGGGCTCATCATCAGCAGTTGCATCATCGTAACATACCTGCTCGCGGGAGGCTTCCGGAGCGTGATCCGTACCGATGTGTTCCAGTATATGGTCATGCTGGTCATGATCGTTCTTCTCGGGATCGTCATGCTCGGCGACCGACGCTCTTTTGTGATGGAGATGGCCGATTTCTCGCGGATGGATACCGGGATGACGATCGCATTCCTCGCCTTCGGGATCCTCATCATTTTCCAGTCGGCCGAATACTGGCAGCGGGTATATGGCGCTGCATCCGACCGGGTCGTCCGATCGGGACTGACCGGCGCTGCCTTTTTCACCGTCCTCACCGGGCTG
>DAONFN010000172.1:0-6836 GCA_035403625.1 Bacteroidales bacterium | reverse complement strand
TGGCTTCGGCCAGACCGTAAGCCGGGAACATGGCTTTCGGGTTGAGTCCAAAGCGTGCCATTCCGGAAAGGAAGATATGCATGGTCGAAACGGAAATGGGTTCGGCTCCGTTGAAAAGTATCCTGACCGCCGAAAGGTCCCACGCCTGTCCGCTCCGTCGCGATAGATGCCGGTTCATCAGCATCTGGCCGAAATTGGGACAGGCGGTAATGGTGCATCGCTTGCCGGTCATGGTATCGGGCCAGAGCGCCGGTTGCTTGATAAAGTCGATCGGATCGATAAAGTACTGATTTACGCCCACCCGAACCGGGGTGATATGGAAACCGATCAGTCCCATGTCGTGGTACAGGGGCATCCAGTTTACAGCGATATCCGCGGGTTCGAGGGCAATTCCGTGGATAATGTCGGCCGTGTTAACCAGAATGTTGCGATGAGATAGAAGAACGCCTTTCGGATCACCTGTAGAGCCTGAGGAGAACTGGATAAGGGCCAGTCCATCGGTATCCGGAAGGCAACGGAGCGCCCGGTCAGGATCGCCCGCAAGCCGGGTCACATCGACCTGGTAACGGGCCGGAATGCGACCGGTATTCCATTTACCGGCATGATCGTGCGACAGGATGACCCAAGGGTTGCCAAGGATGGAGAATACCTTTTCGGCTTTTTCGGCGGCGGGGTTTGTTTCGGTGAAGGTGACCGGAGGCTGAAGAAGTGCCGGTATGATTCCCCCGATGAAACAGGCCCAAAGCACCGGGATGATCTCCTCGTTCTTTCCCAGGGAGAGGATGACCCGGTCGCCGGCTGTGATCCCCATATCCTGCAAACCGGTAAGGTATGAGAGCGCTTTCTGCTCCAACTCAGGAAAGGTGAGAAAGGTCTCGGGATGATGCAGTCTGACGAATCCGATCCCATGGTGCGGAAACCTCTGAATGGTCCGTGAAAGCAGGTCCGGTAAATTCGCAGGATAATCTGTCATAAAAACACTCGTCACCCGATTCTCGTCATCCGTCACTGACTTTGCTGTGATATTTTCAACCCCAGGTTGTAGTAATAGGTGGCTTTTTCCTCATCTTTCTTCAGCAGGTACAGACTGTTAAGCTGCACACAAAGCTCGTAAGTGGGATTTATTGATGCCGCCCTTTCCCAGTAATTCACGGCTGTCAGGGTGTCTTTCCGCATCATATAGTAGTTCCCGATGTTCACGTATGGCATCTCCGATTGCGGAAATTTCTTCGCCATCTCTTCATTCATCGCCACTGCATGGTCGAATTCTCCCATATCGTTGTACACGTTGGCCATTGCAAAGACGGCTTTGACCTGGTTGGGATTGACGCGCAGGATGTGCTCATAGCAGGCCAGCGCCTTGTCGTATTGCTTCAGCTCGCGGTACGCCATCCCCAGGTTCACCCAGGCGGGTTGCAGGGTCGAATCGAGCCTGATCGCCTTATCGAGAAAGTAAACCGCCGAATCGTAGTTTTTCCCCATGAATAGGTACACCGTTCCCAGATCGTTCAAAGTCAGATAATTATCGGGATAAAGCTCGAGTGAACGCCGGAAATGGGTAACGATATAAAAATATTTCAGCTGGTTAATCGAGCCTGACCGGAGGAAATTGGGGTCTTTATACACGGAGTTCATCAGGAACCCGGCATAGTCGATGTTGGCTTTGGCTGAATTGTCGAGATACTTGATATCGTGCCGGTACAGGGTGAACAGGTTTTTCCAGGTACGGTTGCGGGTGATGCTGAGCACGGTGGAAGGGACCAGCAAGAGGATCACGACGGCAAGGATCTTGAGCCGGGCGTCCATTTCGATGGTGAGGCTTCTGGGATCGGTGCGGAACAGGATAAAGATCAGGTACGCCACGGCCAGGCAGAATCCGAGTGATGCGTTGAAGGCAAACCGTTCACCCACGATCCCCACGACAGGGAACAGGATATTGGAATACATCGCGATAGCCACAAGGTACCAGAGAATAGCGAAAGAAAGAAAGCTCTTCTCCCTGAATTTTTTCACGGCAAATAGGAAAAGTCCCGCATGCAGAAGGAAGGAAACAAGGGGCCAGAGGCTGGTGATGGACCTCAGCGGTATCATGTCGTATCCATAGTAGTAAAGAAGCGGATACGGGAACACCATCATCTTGAGGTAAAAAAGCAGGGAGGCAAACCCGGTCCCCAGCCGGATGCCGGCACTCTTTTCGAGGAACAGTGGGTTTTCGATAAAGGAATTGGTCAGTTGGCGGGGAGGCAGGTAAAGCCGCGGGATCCATTGAGCTGCGGCTACGGCGGCCAGGATCACCAGGAATACCAGCGCAAGTCGCCTGGCAGGCATCCCGGTGAAAAAGTAGAGAGCCAGCGGGATCAGCACGAGGAAGGGCAGGATGGCCGACTTGCTCAGGTAACCGATAAAGAAGAGCCCGGCTGCCAGGAGGATATAGCGAATTTTCTGGCGGTCGGCATACCGGAGCATACTCCACAGGGTGCCGAGGCCGCACAGGAATGCCAGCAATTCGTCTCGGTTTTTGAGGCTGGCCACCACCTCTGTGTGAAGCGGGTGAGCCATGAAGAGCAGGGTGACCAGAAAGGGGAAAAGGATGTTGTACTGCCTGAGCAGTCGTTTCAGCACGAAAAAGAGAAGGACCGATATCGCCCAGTAGAGCAGGATGTTAATGATGTGGCTGCGCCCGGGTTTTTCCCCCCACAACTGGTGTTCGACGGCAAAAGTAGCTTTGACGATGGGGCGGTATTCCGACGAGGCGCTCCCGATGTTCCCCTGCCGGGTATAGTACCGGCTCGAGAAGATCTCCGGGAAGGCTTTGAACCCCTGCTTCACCACCTCATTGCTGGCCACCAGGTTGTCGTCGATGGCATACCGGTTCCAGATGGTGTTCCCGTAAAGGATGGCGGCAAAAACGAGAAAGGCAAGAACGAAATAGAGGTTGGCGCGGTTGAACCGGACCGGGGGTTTTACCTGTTTCCCGGGAGGGACGTTTTTTTTAACTGGGGTGTGTTTGGTATGAATAGCCTGGCTTTTGGCCGTCCGATCGTTTTTCATCAGGCGCTCAGAATTTAGGCAAAGGTAGAGATTTCTGCGGTAAGCCTGACGAAGTCGGCGACCGAAAGTCGCTCGGCGCGCATTTCCAGGACATCCCCCAGCCACCCGGTATGCGTTGCCGGTTCGGGCATTGCAGGGGGGTAGATACGCCGGAGAGCGTTCCGGAGGGTCTTGCGTCGCTGGTTGAAGGCGGTTTTCACCGTTTCTTTGAAAAGGGCTTCATCACAATCCAGGGCAGTCGTTGCATTCCGGCGAAGCCTGATCACAGCCGAACGGACTTTGGGCGGAGGATGAAAAACAGCCGGTTCGACGGTGAACAGATATTCAATATCGTACCATGCCTGCAACAGGACACTCAGTATCCCATAAGATTTACTGCCGGGAGGCGAGGCGATCCGTTCGGCCACCTCTTTCTGGAACATTCCCACCACCTCCGGGATACGGTCGCGGTTATCGATCACCCGAAAAAGGATCTGGGAAGAGATATTGTACGGGAAATTGCCGATGATGGAGAAAGGCGGTGCATGCTGAGGATCTCCATGACCCGGCGGAAAAGCCGACAGATCGTACCGAAGGAAATCGAACGGGAGGATCCGCCCGGAAATGGAAGGAAACGTGTTCCCCAGGTAATCGACCGATTCCCGGTCCACCTCGATAAACCAGGGGTCGAAGCGCGAATCGTCAAGGATATACCTGGAAAGTACTCCCATCCCCGGACCTATTTCCAGCACCAGCGGAAGTTCCGGGTTCAGGCAACCGGTGATCTTCCGGGCGATATTATCATCGCGAAGGAAATGTTGTCCGAGGTGTTTTTTCGGGCGGACCATGGTTCGTTATTGGCCATCGCCGCGCAGCTGGCGGAATCGTTTCCGGGCATCCGGCACGTAAATGCTCCCGGGGTAGTTGTCCATCAGCTCCTGGAAAAGTTCTTTGGCCTTTTCTTTATTGCCTAACTGCTTATCATTCAGCATCGCAGCCTGTATCAGCGCATCATCGGCCAGGACTTCATCCGGATATTCCTTCACCAGCCGCCGGAACAGGCTGTCGGCCTTGGCAAATTCACCCGTTTTCTGCATGATCATGGCCCGTTTGTAAAGCACATGCTGCAGGATGGGATGGAAGCCGAAGAGGGCCGGGATCGAATCGAGGGTTGTCAGGGCCCGGGCTTCATCGTTGCGGTAATCGAGCAGCTCGGCACGGGCGTACATACCCAGCGCGACCGTACCGCTGTCGGGGTCGTAATTCTCGCCGATGAGGAGCGACAGCGCGATCGCATCATTGGAGATGAATTTTGAGGTTGCAGCCTTCAGGATGTCAGCCTGGGCTTTGGCCCATTCAAATTCACCGATGTAGTAGGAAAGCTTGGCGTTCTTGAATTTGGCCTCCTGTCCGATCACATCGGATTTAAAATCCTGGTAGGCTTGCTGATACAGAAGGGTGGCTTCCCATACCTCGCCGGTGAACAGGAGGATGTCGGCCAGTTCGATCTTGCATTTGGCCTTCTCTGCAAGAGGGATCCCGCTCATATCCAGGGTACGGTTCAGCAGAGCGGCGGCTTCGTCGGTCTTTGCCAGGTAAAAGGCCTGGATGTGAGCCAGGTTGCGGATGACCGGAAGATTATCAGGGTTAGCCGGGTCGAGATTCAGTTCGTCCGTGAACTCCTTTTCCAGCCCCTCGAGCAGCTTCCGCGGAGGAGCCGGCTCCGAAACGGCTTTAAGGTAGCGGGTGTTGACCGATTCACGCCGGGCGAGGGCATAGTATGGAGCCCCGGGACCCTTGGATTTCAAATACTCATAGCAATCGATGGCCACGTCGAACTTGCCGTTCGAGAGTGCCAGGTTGGCCAGCGTCACCAGCTTGTCCCCATTTTCCTTGAGGCGCCGGTCGAGCGCCTTTCCCTGGATGACCGCCAGGTCGAAATCTTTCTGCTGGATCGAGTACCACCAGAGCAGTTCGGAATAGTTGGTGTTATCGGGATACTTTTGTGAACGCGCCAGGAGGGTCTTTCGAAGGATGTCGTTCTTTTCGTTGTTCACATCGAACGACAATGTCATCTGGATCCGGTCCTGGACCGTGTTCATGTTGGTTTTGTTCTGGTCGATCATATCGAGATACTCCTCGATGGCGCTTTTGAAGTCACCCAGGCGCTCAAATACACTGGCCAGCTCAAAGCCGAATGTATAGGTACCCCCGAGCAACTGGCGGCCCTTCTGGTAGGTTCTGACGGCAAAGTCGTTTTCTCCCCGCGACACGAATGCATTGGCCAGTTCGAATACCTGCTGCTGGCTGGGGCCCAGCTTTTTCAATGCCTCTTCATAGAGTTTCTTCGCCTTTTCCGCATCTCCGGCCCGGTATTGCACATAACCCTGGTCGACTGTGTACCGCAGCGCTTCCGGTTCTGCCTTCTGGCATTTGCGGATCAGTTTGGAAGCCTTGTCGTATTCCTTCATCTCCACCAGCGAAAGCACCAGGTACTGGTAATAATAAAGCGATGGTTTTGCCTCGTAAAGTTTCTGGAAGAGCTCGGTGGCCTTGGCAAAATCCTGTCCCTGGTAAAACTGGATGGCCAGTTGCTCCTCCGTTCCCTCCCGGGGAGCTTCCTGCTGAAAAGGAAGTGGCTGCGGTGCAACATCCTGCGAACGGGCTTGGCCGGCAAACAGCAGGAGAGCCAGGAACAATGAACAATGAACAATGAACAATGAATAACGAGTAATTCTCATCTGCTTCTTCATTGATTTTTCCACTCTCCGGCAGGGCCTTGATTGATCATTCCTCATTGTGCATCAGCAACTTCACCGTCACCCACGCCATGATTCCCATCCCGGTTTCAAGGCTCCGTTCGTCCGGATCGAAGGTGGCAGTATGGATGTTGGAACAGATCCCGGTTTCGCGGTTGGCAACCCCGAGGCGGAAGAGGCAGGAAGGCAGTTCCCTGGCAAAGTAGGCAAAATCCTCCGCCGTCATCCGCTGTTCCAGTTCTTTAACGTTTTCGCTGCCCAGATATTCTGACGACAGCCGAAAAATTCCGCTGGTAAGATCCGGGTCATTGTAGAGGAAGGGATAGCCATGCGATACCACGACATCGGCGCTGCCTCCCATCGACGAGGCGAGTCCGGTCGCAAGGGTGATGATTCGCTGGTGAATTTCTTTCCGCCAGGCTTCATCGTAGGTTCTTACGGTGCCTTCAAGTTTAACCTCGGGAGGGATGATGTTGGTCCGGCCTTCGCCAGTGATCCTTCCGAAGGAGACAACGGTAGGAGTTACCGGGTTGGCATGGCGGCTCACAATCTGCTGCAGCGCCACTACGATGTGGGAAGCGATCAGTATGGGGTCAATCACCTGCGATGGGGTGGCGGCATGTCCCCCTTTGCCCTTCACCGTAATGAAGATCTCATCGGTGGATGCCATATAGGCGCCGGACCGCATCCCGATCTCCCCGGCTTTCAGCGTGTTGATCACATGCAGGGCGATCACGTGCGACGGTCGGGGATTTTCAAGCACCCCTTGGTCGATCATCCGGATGGCTCCGCCGGGGTAAGTCTCCTCCGAAGGCTGGAAGATGAGCTTGACGGTTCCTTCGAACCGGTCACGCAGGGTCTGCAGGATCTTAGCCGCCCCCAGCAGGTTAGCCATGTGAACATCATGGCCGCAGGCATGCATGACCCCCGGATGGAGCGAGCGGAACGGCAGGTCGTTCTCTTCTTCGATCGGGAGGGCATCCATATCGGCCCGCAGCGCGATGCAACGGCTGCCCGGTTTTTTTCCTTCAATCCGCCCTACCACAT
>DAONFN010000171.1:0-6870 GCA_035403625.1 Bacteroidales bacterium | reverse complement strand
GAAGAAACCGGCTCCACCACCGTGCTCGACCGCACCAACATGTATTACATCGGCGGCAACCTCGGTATCGGCACCACCTACCCCATTGCCAAGCTCCATGTAAACGGCGAGTTCGTGTCCGGTGACACTTGGGACCGGGTGGTGGCGGGACACTGGTACAACAATCATCCCAACCATGAGATCGGGTACCTGGGATTCAATATGCTGCAGCTCGACAATGCCACCTGGTATTCGAAGGGCGACAACACCTACAACGGGGGCGGAATTATCTTCGGCACCACCCATGGCGACCTGCATTTCAGCAGCATTCCTTCTACCGCCGGCACCCCGGGAACCATTACCGAGTCAACGGTACAGTCAAAGATCCGGATGACCATCACCCCGACTGGTAAGATCGGCATCAACACTACCTCACCTACCCAGGCGCTTGAGATCTGCCATCGGGATACCAATGGGGGAATCAACATCAACCAACTCGACACCACGCTGAAAAAGTCAGAGATCAAATTCAGCATCGGCGGAGTGGGGAATTGGTCGCTGGGGCATTACCTGAGTTCCACTCGCCCGAAATCGTTCTTCATCTGGAACCAAAACCGACAGGCAACTGAATTTTTCATCGCCGACAACGGCATGACCGGAATCAATACCGAATGGCCTAGGGCACGGCTGGAAGTGAACGGCACCTTCCGGGCCACCGCCATCGGCATCGGAACGGATGTTCCCTCCTCCTCTTCGTCGTACAAACTGAATGTGGACGGAGGCATTTACGCCCGCGCGGTGAAGGTGACCGCCGGTTCTTTTGCCGACTACGTTTTCGGGGATGATTATCCGATGCGGTCTATTCCCGAACTGGACGCCTTTATAAAGGAAAACAGGCATCTTCCCGGAATACCGACCGCGCGGCAAATTGAAAACGACAACGGAATCGAACTTGGCAGTTTCCAAGTATCCCTTCTTGAAAAGATTGAAGAGCAAGCCCTTTACATCATATCCCTGCAGCGGCAGGTGGATGAACTCCGGGCGCTCATCTCTTCACGGCAGGAGGAGGGAAAATGAATCGCGCGGTCTTTACCCTGATTGTTTTCGGTATCTTTGTAAGTACCGGTCAGGGACAATATATTACGCTGGAAGGAAAGCAGTTCAAAGACGGCAACGGAGAAAACTTTTTTCCGATGGTGTGCAATTATAGTGCCGATATCATCCACGACACGACAGGCAATGATCTAACCTATCATGTATCTCCGACGGGTTCTTACGGTTTCCGGTGGGGGTACGATTATAATTCGTTCGACAGTTGTTTCTATCCCGGCCTCCGCAACGACTTCACCGAAATCCGCGAAATGGGTTTCAACGCCATCCGGCTGATGGGACCCGTACCGGAAAAAGACACCCTGCAGGAGTATGGCTTGCACTTCATTACACATCTTTGGCAAAACCCTGCCACAACCAATGAAATAACCAAGTATCTGAATTCCCCCTTCTCCTCCGATCACGATATGACGTTCTATCTGAAAATGCTGAATGACATCGTGACTACCGCCGATTCATGCGGACTGAAAGTCATCCTGGTCCCTTCGCGGGGCATGCTGGCGCGGTCGGACAATGCCGCCGCCGACGTGGCTGCCTACCTGGCCTGCTACGCAGCCTACTTTGCCGGCAACCCTGCGGTTTTGGCCTATGATCTGTACAACGAGCCCACCTGGGTGGATGTATGGAAAAATCACCCGGAGGTGGATCACAACAAGCACCAGGTGTGCCAGTACGTCGCCCGATGGTATGATTCGATTAATGCATACGACACCAACCACCTGGTGACCATCGGGCTGGGCACCTTCAATTACCACGACGTGATCGAATGGGACCCCGGGGTCATGAAGGTGGACTTTGTTTCCGAGCATATCTATCCGAATTTAAGAACAGAGGAAAATTACAGTTTAAGCTCGGCCCTTACCCGCTTTCGCGATGAGTTGATCTGGACCGGGCGGAACATTCCGGTACCCTGGATCATCGGGGAGTTCGGCTTTGCCGGCACTGACAACGCATTCTCCCCTTTCAATGTGTGGCCATTCACTGATTCAATCTATTCACACAGGCCCTATATCTGGGGTACCACCGCCGAGCAGTATGCCTTTACCGATACGGTTTTACGACTTTTTAAAAATTGTGGTGCTTCAGGGATCTCCTGGTGGCAATACCAGGATCTGTACGACAACCAGGATCCCCGGACCATGTTGCCGGGCGATTACAAAGAGGCTTTTTTCGGCCTGTTGAACCCCGGCCGGTGGAACGCGGCAACCGGATTCTCCACTTTCCGGAAACCGGTCGTCGGTCTCTTTCAGTCCTTCGACCCGGAAGAGCCGCCCGGGCCCTTCCCGCAACAGTCGAATCTCTATTACAATCCGTACAATTTCGATTCGACGGATGTAAATACCCGAAGTGGAACAGTTATTGATACAGATAATGGAGTTCCCATCAAGGATGCGGTAGTTCTAGTTTGGAGTAAGATCTATCATGATCCATACTTACAGGATACGGCAACAACTGACGTCATTCCTCACTATTCATTTTCGAACGAATATGGAGTATTTAAAGCTATCCCGGCTCCTGATGATCAGCAGCCGACAACTATTGATGACTTGAAAATCTCCTACCCGGGTTGCCAGCGAATAGAACGAGGATGGAGTTCCGCCTTTAACCCCAATTCTCTGCCTATAATTCAAAATGGTGTATATTCTGTTGCATCGGGTGAACTTGTCTATGACGCCGAAGTTACCGATACGGTATTTGCCGCCAATGTGTATGCCGATTTTCACGGATGGAATTCGGTGACGTTCACCGATGCAGAGGTGCAGTCAGGTGGCCATTGCGAATCCGTGGCCCGGCAGGAAATTGTTTTGCAATCGGAATTCGATGCCGCCACCGGTAGCGAGGTTTACCTGCACTTGGATGAAGTGTTTCCCGAATGCACCGATTTTTCAACCTACCTGAAACCCGTTACCCTGATTTCCACGTCGGGACTGAATCCAAAAACCGCGATCGAACTGCTTTTCAATCCGCAAAACGATCCTGTCAAATTTGAATTGTATCCCAACCCGTCCAATGGAGAGGTCACATTCCGGTTAACGTCAGCGGATCAGGAATTGTTCACATTGAAAATTGTGGATATATTCGGCCGCGTACACCTTGAGCAAGAAATAGACAAGCCGGATATTTCTCTCGATCTTTCGATGTTGGCAAAGGGAGTTTACCTGGCGCAGCTTTCAGGCAATAACGCGCAGTTCGTCAAGAAGTTAATTATTCAATAATCAGACATATGAAAACACAACATTTTTTCCCGGTAATTTTTGCGATAGTGTTATATGCCGAAACCTCTGTTGTGGCACAGAATTGGCATTGGGCACAACATTGCGGCGGGGCGAATTTCGATAACACCAATGCAGTTTGTGTGGATAATGCTGGCAACTCCTATTTTGGAGGAAGGTACTGGACCCCGAGTGCAATTTTTGGTCAGGATACTCTACCCTGTGGAGGGACATACAATTTGTTTATAACAAAACTCGATGTTGCCGGGAATTTCCTTTGGACAAGAACTGCCGGTGGCTTTAACACACAAGGAGGGGCCCAGGATTTTTACGATTTGTATTTTGATTCGAATTCAAATTCAATTGTGATAACTGGAACAATTACCGGATACACGCAGTCCATTGCATCATGCTCTCTGGGTGACATCGGAGGAGTGTTTCTGGCAAAAATAGATGCAGAGGGCAATTGCCTGTGGGCTTATAAAGTCAATCATTCAGATGCTTCTTA
The DNA here is from genome assembly GCA_035403625.1 of Bacteroidales bacterium. Lineage (GTDB taxonomy): Bacteria > Bacteroidota > Bacteroidia > Bacteroidales > FEN-979 > CAIVAT01. The sequence goes on along the minus strand of DAONFN010000171.1, from coordinate 3,060 downwards.
TTCACTGCAACTTTATCCAACATCGAATGGCAATATTATAATGGCGGGAAGAAACCGATATGATTGCTATTACCCTGGACTTGGGACCTTACAGGCAGGAGGTTTTATCGCAGAGTTTCAATCTGAGAACGGAACAATCAAATGGGGAAGAAAAATTGTGGATGAGAATGCATATATCGGTGACATCGTTTATAGAAATAACTCATTGTTAACAAGTGGCGGATCGGATGTCAATACGATGGTTATAGATGGAAAAACCATACCCTGCCAGGGGAAGGATGCGTTCATTGCCCGTTTCGACACCACCGGACACCTGGTTTGGGTCAAGACGTTTGGAGGACCGGAGGACGATCTGGGGGCTACCATTGGCACCGACACGAGCGGAAACATCTATACCTGCGGTATTTTCAAAGGCACTGCCCAATTTGGAAAAATATCGCTGCAAAATGGGGATCGCAAGGATGTTTTTCTTGCCAAATTCGATGAAAACGGAGAGGTACTCTGGGCAAGGCAATTGAAACTGACCGGGGAACTTTATACGGTGCACCATTATACATCCTCCGCTGGTGAAACGTGGCTGAATGGCACCTTCTCCGGAACGGCCACCTTTGGTGAACAGGTCATTACAGCCGAAACCGGTATTGAAATGTTTGTCGCGAAATACAATAGCAGCGGCACATTCATCGACGTGATTCATTCATCGAATTCATACAACCATGCATTCGCGACCAACGAACAGCAAGAGTTGTTTGTGGCAGGCAGTTTCAACGGAACATCGTATTTCGGCGATAAAAAGTTGATCTCCTATGGTTCCCGCGACGGCTTCTTCGCCCGCCACGACGCGATCACCGGTCTGCCCAAACCGCCGGAGGCCCCCGACCGGCAGTTGGAGATCTATGCCAATCCCACTACCGGCGTGTGTACCGTTGGGCTGCCGGAGGAGCTGCAGAACCAGAAAGATCTTGTGCTGCGGGTGTTCGACTCGGGTGGGAAGCAGGTGGGAGAATATCCGTTGGATTCATCCAACGGGAAAGTGCAATTGAACGTCGAAGCGCTGGCGCAGGGCATCTACCAGGTGGTGGTGAGCGGCGGCGGGAAGGTGGTGAGCGGGAAGGTGGTGTTTAAGAGGTGACCAGGTGACGGAGGTGACCAGGTGACGGATCATGTAGGGGCGGGTCCGTGACCCGCCCATGGTCCATGACCCGCCCGGAATCGGGCGTTTCGTGCCGCAAGGCACGGCATCTTGGTAGATGATACCGAGCCCAAAAATTCCGTCCCGTACGGGACGGAATGAACGTTGAAGGGCGCGTATCTCCTACCAAGATCTAATCCCTGAAGGGATTGATTTACAGGAGGACAGAAATCCAACGATATCAAGCACATGAAAACACAGTATATTTTCCCGGTAATTTTTGCGATAGTGTTATATGCCGAAACCCCTGTTGTGGCCCAGAATTGGCAGTGGGCGAAATCGTTTGGAGGACCAAACGGCGACGGACCTTCAAAAATGTCTCTCGACCAGACAGGGAACCTATACACTGCCAGCACATGCATGTTCCCCTATTCGGTTTATGGGCGTGACACACTCGGGGTTTGGGGTAACTCAAATATCTTCATTTCAAAGCAGGACAACCAGGGAAATTTCCTTTGGATACGTAGAGCAGGAGGAATCAATAATGAAGGAGGTGCGCAAGTTGTTTGGGATATGTATTACGAAAAAGGGACCAATTCATTGATAATGACCGGCGTGATGGCCGGTAATGACAAAAAAATTGGGAGTTGCATGTTTTATGGTGACTATACTTTGTTTTTATCAAAATTAGATACAAGTGGAAATTGTATCTGGGGAAAAATGGAGGCAAATCTTGGAGACCCTTCGATACTCAGTATTTCCCCTGATTCTTCAGGAAATATTTATATGGCAGGAAATACAAAATACAAATCCTGGTTTACCGGTAGTATTTCAATACAACCGGGAGGCTTTTTGGCAAAATTCAGGTCAGATGATGGTTCGTTGGTATGGGTTAAGAAAATCATGGAACCTGGTGGATATTTATATGATATAATTGCAACCAATACCGGTTTGCTAGTCAGTGGCTGTTCTGCAGAAAACACACTGTCAATCTGTGGTGCACAGATCAATTGTCAAGGCAAGGATGTCTTCCTCTCCCGTTTTTCTCTGGACGGTGATCTGCAATGGGTTAAAATAATGGGAGGACCAGGTACGGAAGCTTGTGGAACGATATATAAAGATAATTCCGAAAACATTTATATCAGCGGCATCTTCCACGGTTCGGCGACTTTTGGGACTTTAATACTTTCCAATAATGACAAGGACGATTATTTTCTTGTCAAATGCAATAACACCGGGACTGTTCAATGGGCGAAACAATTGCATATTTCCAAAAATGTGTTAGGCATCACCCATGACACGAATGGACAGGGAGAAACGTGGTTAACTGGTACATTTACCGGTACTGCCATTTTCGGCGAACAATTGATTACAGCAGACCCAAAAGGCGAGCAATTCATCGCAAAATATAGCAGAGACGGTGATTGTGTGGGGGTAATACACTCAGCGAATGCTAACAATACCTGCTTTACAGGTACTGAAAATGGAGATTTTTTCGTTGCTGGAAGTTTTTCAGGAACTGCCTATTTCGGATCAAATAAATTGACATCGTTAGGAAATTATGATGGTTATATTGCCAAGCACGACGCGATCACCGGTCTACCCAAACCGCCGGAGGCCCCCGGCCGGCAGTTGGAGATCTATGCCAACCCCACCACCGGCGTGTGTACCGTCGGGCTGCCGGAGGATCTGCAAAACCAGGAGGATCTTGTGCTGCGGGTGTTCGATGCAGGAGGGAGGCAGGTGGGAGAATACCCGTTGGATTCATCCAACGGGAAAGTGCAATTGAACGTCGAAGCGCTGGCGCAAGGCATCTACCAGGTGGTGGTGAGCGGCGGGGGGAAGGTGGTGAGCGGGAAGGTGGTGTTTAAGAGGTGACGGATTAATTAAAAATGAAAAATTACGAATTACGAATTACTGCGGACTGC
>DAONFN010000170.1:0-6913 GCA_035403625.1 Bacteroidales bacterium | reverse complement strand
ATGCCCGGGAACGTTGCAAGCTTTCCGACAAGGGACAGGATTCCTTTCCTCACAAGCGGTTCGCCACCGGTGATCCTGACTTTTGTAATGCCCATTTCCACGGCGGTTCCGACTATTTCGGCAATCTCTTCCAGGCTGAGGATATCCTCATGGCGCAGGAGTTGCACCCCTTCGGCAGGCATACAATAGACACACCGCAGATTGCACCGGTCCGTGACCGAGACCCGCAGGTAATCGATCCGGCGGTTAAAGCAATCGTACATGTACCCTTTCTCCCTCTTTGACGGTTGCGATCCCGGTTTCCATCATCATTATCCCTGTAGCGAACACGTAGGCATTGATGTGTGCGGAGCCATGGTATTCGACCGGATATACTTTCCCTTCGTTCAACCGAACGGGGATCATCCCTTTTCGTGCCCGGTTACGCCGGGTGAATTCGGTGCCCATCGGCAGGCAAAGCACGGGAAGGGGGCGCAGGGAACCCATCTTCCTTAGAAGAAATGGGCGTACCATCATCTCGAAAAGAACGAACGAGGAGACCGGGTTACCAGGCAGACCAAATATAATTTTATCGCCCTTCCGGCCGAATACGGTGGGTTTGCCAGGCTGAACGGCAATCTTTCTGAAAAGGATGCGGATGCCGCATTCGGCCATGACGGCAGGCACCAGGTCAAAATCGCCCATGGAAACTCCTCCCGTCAGCAACACCACATCGTTTTCATCCAGGGCTGTTGTGATGGCATTCAGCAGCAGCTCACCCCGGTCGGGGATAATCCCGTAGTAACGTGTGAGGGCTGGCACCGACCGGCCCTGTGCCATCAACTGGGAAGCATTGGAGTTCCGGATCAGGGCTCCTTCCGGCTTCTCTGCGGGTTCGACCAGTTCATCGCCGGTTGAAAGGATGCCTACCCGGGGCAAAGCGGCCACCAGCGGACGGGTTACCCCAACCGTTGCCAGCACGGCAACTTCGGCGGGGGTAATGACCGTACCTTTTTCAAGAACCTGTTCGCCTTTACGGATATCTTCACCCCGGACGCAGATGTTGGAAGCTTTTCCGGCATCCCGGATGAGTACACGCCCATCGGGCAGCGTCAGTGAATCCTCCACCATGACCACCCGGCCTGTCCCTGTAGGGATCATGGCGCCGGTCATGATCCGGGCGCAATGGCCCGGGGTCAACTCAAATTGTGGTGCAGTCCCGGCCGCGATGGTTTCCGTGACCTTCAGGGGATTTGTGTCACCCGGATTATTACTATCATCGGGGTGGATGGCATAACCATCGACAGCGGATTTGTCGAAGGGGGGCATGTCCATGTCAGAGAGAACCTGTCCGGCCAGCACACGACCGACGGAATCCGGCAATGGGACCCGTTCGGCGCCGACAGGCGAAGCCTCCTTGAGGACTATTTCCAGTGCTGCTTCAAAACTTATAAGATCTTCTTCCATGCTTCAACAATGACTTTCGGAAGGCAAACTTACCGGTTCATTCGGGAATGAACTGGATGGCCGATGCCTTGAAATGGATCCAACATTCGTTACCAATCGTAAGTTGCATATTTTGATAGGATTCGGGAGTGACGAGAGCCTGCACTTCAAATCCGGCGTCGAGAGTCAACTCCATACCCCCTGCATAACGGACCACATCGACGATGGTTGCGGGAAAACTGTTGGTAGCACTGGTTTGAACGGAGGCTGCCGATACCAGCACATCTTCGGGTCTGATCATCACATATCCTTCACCGGTATCAAGGTTCGATAGAATCCTGAATTTGATGCCGTTTGCCAGGATGGCGTGTGTGAGAGGGCCTGCGGTGTCAAGTCTGGCAGGAAAGAAGTTTCGCGCCCCGATAAAATGAGCCACGAATTCCGACTTCGGGTGGTTGAAAACCTCCCCGGGTATTCCTTCCTGGATGATGGTCCCCTTATGGATCACGGCGATACGGGTGCCCAGTGAAAGGGCTTCGGTATAGTCGTGAGTGACGTGCAGGATCGTTCGGCCGGATCGATGGATCCTGCGCAACAGCCGGCGGAGATCGGTTCTGAGTTTTGCATCCAGCGATGAAAGCGGTTCGTCCAGCAGGAGGATAGCCGGTTCCTGGACCAGCGCCCGTCCCAGGGCCACCCGTTGCATTTCCCCGCCGGAAAGGGTGGCAGGATGCCGGTCAAGAAGCCCGGCAATTCCGAGTTCGGAGGCAACCGCCAGTACCTTAGCCCGCCGGTTTTCCCTGTTCAGACGGGTGCTGTGCAGCGAATAGGCCAGGTTTCCGCCTACTGTAAGATGGGGAAATACGGCATGATCCTGGAATACCATTCCGATGCCGCGTTGCTGGATCCGTACCCGGGTGATCTCCTGCCCGTTCAACCGGATCGAGCCGGCATCGGGCAGGATCAGCCCGGCAATGGTTTCCAGTACCAGTGATTTCCCTGCCCCGGACTCCCCCAGGAGAATGAAATAATCTCCTTTCCCAACCGTGAAAGAAACCTCGTTCAGGCTGAAATTACCGTATACCTTCGAGATCTTTTCAACTTCCAGCACGGATCAAATGTGAAATGGAACATGTGATTTTATGAAACAAAGGTAGCGGGTTAACCGGTCACACCGTCACTCTTTTCTTCTTTCTCTTTGGTTAGCCAGCGAAGGGCGATGAAGAGTGCCAGGCAGATCAGGATAAACACGACCGACACAGGGCGGGCGTACTTCAGTCCGAAGGATCCGAATCGTTCGTAGATCAGCACAGGGGTGATGATGGGATGGTAGGCGATGACGATCACGGCCCCGAACTCGCTCATGCCGCGGGCGAACATCAGGATAAGACCGGAGACAATGTTCCTCCATGCCAGCGGGAGAGAAATGGTGCGAAAGACACGGAAAGGAGAAGCGCCCAGGCTGAGTGCAGCCTTCTCAAGCCTTACCGGAACCCCGGCAAAGCCATCCCGGGCCGAATTAATGAGATAAGGCAGACTTACAAACGCCATGGCAACGGCAATCCCGGCAGGATGCCCCACAAAATCAAGACCGATGGAGGAACCAAGCCGCCCCACCACAGAATTCCGGGAGACGAACCCCAGCAGGGCAATCCCTGCAGCGGAGTGAGGGATGACCACCGGGAGGTCGATAATCCCGGTCACCACTTTTTTAAACCTGAACTGTCGCCGGGCCAACAGGTACGCCAGCGGGATAGCGGCGACCGAAAAAAAGGCCGTTGCGGCCAGTGATGTGCAGATCGTAAGCCAGATGCTGTTTCTGACTTCGGCCTCCCGGGCGGTTTCGAAGATGCTGACCGGTGAAGTCTCCAGGAACATTCCAGCCAGTGGTGCTACGATAAAAAGCAGCACCAGGGCTCCGAGCAGGATGAAGACCAACCGCAGCGAGGAAACGGAGGAGGAGAGCACTGATGTACGATTTACAATGTACGATCTACGAACTACGAAATTAATAAAAGAGGGTGGATTAAAACGGGTCAGTATTTTTCAAAACGAATTTCGGAGAGTCCTTTTACGGCGCGGTCGGAGAAGAAATCGCAGGCGGGGAAGATCCGGAATTTTCCGCCATCCGTTCCTTCCGGTGAGGGGACGACGAGCACTTCGGCCTGGTCGTTCCGGTTGGCAATTTCACTGAAGGAGTAAACGCTGCGGTAACCGTCGACGCCGGCGCACACCACCAGCCCAGAGCGGAGGGTTTCACGGCTGAAGGGGATTTTCCCGGAAAGATAATTCTTCAGGTAGAAACCCGAGAAAGGCTGGGTGCTGTGAATACCCCTTCCCTTCCCATAAAAAATTGTGTGCTGAGTCTCTTCCCGGATGCCTTCCGGGACTTGAGTAAGTTCTTCAAGGATTTTCTCGCCCTTCAGAAGCATGACCTTTGGCGCGTATAAAGGCGACATATCGCGGGTAACGGTGTAGGTACGGGGGTAAGATACGACCCGGATCCGGGAGGGACGCGGGATGTTGCGTTCCGTGATCAGGTCGGCGCCCACCACCAGTTTGCTCTCTGCCGGAATGGGCCACAGTTCCTTGGTCTTGCTGGGAACAATGCGCATGACATCCGTGGCAATCAGGATTTGGTGGAGGATGTTGGGGTAATAAATCTCTCCCCAGCTAAGCACCACTTTATCTCCCTTGTCGTTCTCGATCTCGACAAACAGGTCGATAATCGGTTTGAAGTCGGCAGCGTTCTTCTTTTTCAGGATCCGGTCGTTGAGGATGTCGAAAAGCGAATACCCGTCGTACCGGTAGGCCCCGACGAACCGGTTGCCGGTATCGTCTTTCAGCAGGGCCTCTTTTACGATGACCGAATGTTTGACCAGTTTTGAGAAATCCACTTTCCCCGGATTCTCCACCTCGCCTTCGATAAAAAGATCCACCCCCGGAAGTGAAAAGGTGGGTTCGTTGTCATAGAAATTATTGTTCTTGTCCTGCGGATCCGGCGCCGGACGCGATAGATTTGACGGGTCGTGCTGCGGTTTCATACCGGTAGAGTTGGTTTGTGCCTGAAGGGCGGAAAAAGCCAGGGAAAGGGAAAGGAGGAAGAGGGTTCTTTTCATGATTTAACGGATTAAAGATATTAAAAAGTGGCAGAGATCTCGGCGGTGACCATCCGACCGGGACTGTGCTGCAACCGGTCGTCGATGAAAGTGACATTGAAGATGTTATCGGCATTCAGGGCTACGGTGAGATGACCGAAGAACGTCCGCCAAACGCGGGCGGAGACCGTCTGGAAGGACGGGTAACGGTTGTAAAGCAGGTAAGGGTCCGGTTCGTTGGTCTCGTTCACATACCGACGCCCGGTATATTTCCAGAGAAGATGCACGTTCAGCATCCTGGTTTTAACGGTAGCTCCGGCCGAGGCTTTGTGCATCGGCACATCGGTGAGGAATTTACCGGTGAGGTCGGCATCCACCGCCGGATTCCGGGGTTGGAACCGGGCGATAACCGAATGGTTGTAAGTATAATTAGCGAAAAGGGAGAGCCATCGGAAGGGTTCGGCATCCAGGTCGGCTTCCAACCCCATAATTTCAGCACGGCTGATGTTCTCTTTGATAAACACCGGCGACCGCTTATATCCCATATTTACGGAATCACCGGTACTGATATAGTACATGAAGCCTGTTCCGGTGGAATAATAGGCAGAAAGGGATGCCCGGAGTGACCCGAACAGGGTTACATCGGCTCCCGCTTCGATATTGTCGAGGATTTCGGGTCCAAGGGATGGATTGGCGACTTTAAATCCCTTGTACATCTTTCCCGTGCGGCAGAGATCATCCAGGTTGGGTGCGCGGAAAGATATATTCGCGACCGGCTGGAAAACCGGTACTGGAGCGACAACTTCGGATCAGCCTTTATCCATTGTTTCCCCGACAGTGCACTATCCTGGTAATTCACCAGGTACTGGATGGAGTAGGAGGGTTCTTCGATCCGGAAACTGCCATCGTGAAAGGAGGCAGTGTTCAGGCGGATCCCAAGATTGATCCTGAGGCGATCATGCAGGAGGGCGATTTCATCCTGCAGAAAGAGGGCCCATGTATCCATCTTTCCTGCATTGGAGATCAGATCGGTGGAGGTGTAATAGATGTCCTGACCGTCGACACTGCCATACTGGTAATCGGCCCCGGCCGTCACCGTCTGGTGTTTTCCCGCAGGCCGGGTGAAGTTAAGGTTCATGCCCCGGTCGATCCGTGCCGATTTAACCAGGTACAGGTTGTATTCCGCCTCCTTCATATACTCGTTAAGCCTTTCAAAATGCTCGGATGTATTATAGGCAAGAATATTCCATCGCCAGACCCGGAACCCACCCTGGTACTGCAACGTAGCCTGCCAGGTGCCGTGGCGTTCAAAGGCTCCGTCAATTTCATAAATGGCAATACCCCGTCCGCGCTTGTCATTGAAGAAGTTACCAGTGGCTTCCAGCCGGTTCAGGCTGTCGAAACGGTACCCGGTGCGGACACCGATGGCCGCCTCCCGAAGATAGTTGTTCACATTAAAGGTGTCGCTTTTTTCGAGGTATTCGGGAATTTCCGAATTGTACCCGTCGCTTCTCCGGTAGAAACCGTTGATCCCGTAAGTCAGGCCCCGGTCCTTACGGCCATTCCGGAGCATTCCCCCGGCCTGGTACTTGATGCCGGCCGTGTTGAAGGTGCCATAATCGACCGTTGCTACTCCCGAAAGGGTTTTCGACGGCTGGCGGGTCCGGATGCTGATCACCCCCCCCATTGCGCCGGAACCGTAGCGCGCGGAGCCAGGTCCTTTGATCACCTCGATCTGTTCCACGTTGTCGCGGTTCACCAGGTTCCAGTTGACGGAGCCGGCATCGGCCTTGTTCATGGGCACACCATCGAGCAGAACGAGGGTCCGTGCCTGGTCGTTTCCGCTCATCCCGCGCAGCGTGACGACCGTATTATTGGCAAAGATTCCCATCGTTGAGGATAGATTCACACCCGAAATATAATCCAGCACCGACACGATGTCCTGCGAGGGATGGTTGGTGATGGACCGGGCAGTAATGATATCGAGGCGCACCGGCTGATCCAGCGAGGTACGCGCGGGCCGGTTGTCCCGGATCTCAATCTCCGGAGCACTGATGGCATCGGGTTCGAGTTTGAAATCGATGCGGAGTCGCTGCCCATCGGCGAGGGTAACGGTCTTTTCCTGGCTCTTAAAACCAACATGGGAAACCCGGACGGTGACGGTTCCGGTGGAGATCCCCTCCAGCCGGTAACTTCCGTCGATTGCGGCAACCGTTCCTTTCGATTGTCCGGGGCACTGCACGTGAGCTCCCTGCAGCGGGGCATGATCGGGCTGGCCGGTTATCCGGCCCCGGATTTCCCCACCGGCAAGTACGTTTGATGAAAGAAGAAGGGCAAGGCACGCGATTATCCAGGACCGTAATCCGGTTGCTTTCCCTGCCCTTCTTTTC
>DAONFN010000169.1:0-6964 GCA_035403625.1 Bacteroidales bacterium | reverse complement strand
AGCGAGAAAAAACCCCATGAAAACGTGTGTCCTTTTCATCCTCGCCATCATGGCAGGAACGATCTGCCGCGGCCAGGTCGCCGCATGGGACGTTTACGGGCTCTCCTTCCCCGTTACCGCCCCCGCCACCACATGGAACCCCGGACTGGTTTCTTCTGCCGGGGCCACCGACATCACCCGCGGTCCCGGCGCACCGGCATCGGGCGGGGTGAACTCCTTCCGCACGCTGGGCTTCCAGAACAACGGGATCTCGGTCACAGCCGACGACTATTTCCAGGTCACCCTGCAGCCGCTGCCCGGCTACCGGCTGTCGCTTTCAACCCTCGATGCCCGCTTCAACGGCACGTCCACCTTTTTTACGAGCCCGGGCGTCACCTCACAGTTCGCCTACAGCCTCAACGGCGTCACCTTTACCCTCATCGGGAACCCGGTGCAAACAACTTCGCTCACCCTGCCGCAGATCAGCCTTTCGGCGATCACCGACCTGCAGCATATCTACAACGGGACCACGGTGACTCTCCGGTATTACGCCAGCGGGCAGACCACCACGGGCGGGTGGGGATTCTATTCCGGTTCGGCAGGGGTCAACGGGCTGGCCATCGGGGGAACGGTCGAACCCGTGGTCGTCACCGCTCCGGCGCTGCAGGCGGCATCGATCGTTTTCACCAACATCCAGCAAAACTCTATGACCGTGGCATTTACGCCCGGAGACGGGGAGAAGCGGGTGGTCAAGATCAATACGGTCAACAGCTTCACGCCGCCTGCCGACGGCACCGACCCTCCCGCCAACCCCGTGTACATAGGTACCGGCGAACAGGTGATCTACAACTATTCCGGGTCGTCGGTGCCGTCGGTCACCGGGCTGACGGCCGGGAACATGTACTGGTTCCGGGTTTACGAGTACAACGGCTCCGGAGCGCTTACCCTCTACAACACTTCCGTGGCCCCCGGGAACCCGGCCGGACAGGCTGCTTCCTCCACGCTCTTGCCCCCGGCGATCGGCGCCCCTTCCCTGTCAGGCCTCACGCCCGGTTCGGCCATCCTGGGTGGTCAAATCACCTCCGATGGCGGAAGTCCGCTGCTGGAGCGGGGGACCGTATGGAGCCCCGCATCACCGGTAACGCTGTCCGACCATCCGCGGGCGGAAGGCGGCACCGACACCGGCCTGTTCAGCCATATACGCGACACTCTGCCGGCCGCGACGCTGATCCGGTTCCGGGCGTATGCACGCAATGCCGCCGGTACGACCCTGACCGACGAACGGACCTTCTACACTCCCGCCATCGAACCTCCCGCTCCGGTGACGAACTTTGCTGCCGTTGCCTCGGGTACGACAGCTGTCGATCTGACCTGGACCCCGGCCGGTCCGGGAACCGATGGTTACCTGGTCCTCATGAAGCAGGGAACCTTCGCCTGTACCGGGATTCCTGTCGATACAAACGCTTACCCGCCCGGCACGACAATGGGCGACGGCACCGTGGTCGCCGTTGTCACCCCCGGAACCGCCGCATCCGTGACGGTCACCGGCTTGTTGCCCGGAACGGAGTACACCTTTACGATCTTTCCGTACGCCTGGGACGGTCAGCACCCGCCGACACTGAATTACCTGACGCAGCCTCCGGCACCTTCAGTCATGGCGGCCACCGCCCTTCCTGCCGTGATGACCTACCATTGGACTGGCGCCACGGGAACCTCCTGGATGGCGGCGGCCAACTGGAATCCTGCCCGCACCGTTCCCGCCCCGAACGATATCCTCATCTTCGATATCGGCGGGGCCTGGACCCTGTCGGATATCCCTTCACAGACCCTTGGGCAGTTGAAAGTACAGTCGAATACTTCGGTCACCCTGCAGGGTACCGCGACCCTTACGCTGGCAGGCGACACCGGCGACGACCTGGTAGTGGAGGCAGGGTGCCAGCTGAATGCTTCGGGTACCGGCGCCATCGCCGTTTCACTTTCACCCGGGGCATCCGGCCCGATCGGCGGTTCTGTAACCTTTTCCGGGGGCGGTCACCGGCTGCTGGCGGCTTCCGCCGGCGGGATCCATTTTACCCAGGGCAGCCAGTTCAAGGCCGCCACCGGGTTTTCAGGTAACCCGTTCGGGACCTCCAGCCTGAATTCAGTGGTTTTTGAAGCCGGATCGGTTTACCTGAGCCTGGCGGGAGGAAATCCCTTCGGAGCTGCGGCGCCCGCATCGGTGGTGGTTTTCCAGCCGGGCAGCCTCTTCCGGGTTGACGCTTATGTGGTTCCCTCTTTCGGCGGCAGGACCTACGGCGATTTCGAAATGAACTTTTCGGGGCTGATCACCGTTACGGGTTCGGCGGCCGTGTCGATCGGCAATTTCACGGCCACTCAGGGTAACTTCTACTTCAATGTCACCGGTAACCCGGGCCACACCATCCGGGGGAATGTTCAGGTGGGGCACCTGGGGACGCTTTTTTTCTCCCCTTCCTCGCCCGGAACGGTCAAATTCAACGGAACTTCGGCCCAGGCGATCGGCGGGTACGGCTCGCTGATGGCAGGGGCGAATTCGACGCTCCTGGTGGCCAACCCGGCCGGTGTCAAGTTGAACATGCAGGCGCAGTTCCAGAATCTCACCATCCAGGCAGGGGCGAAGTTTACCGTGGCTCCGGCGGGCCGGCTCACCGTTTCCGGCGACCTGGTCAACGGCTCCGCTGCCACCGGGCTGGTGGTCGAACCCGACGGATCGCTGATCAACAGCACCTCGGGTGTGGAAGGTACGGTGAAGCGCAGCATCGGGGCGGCCGACTGGGGCGACTGGCGCGACGGGTGGCACTTTCTCGCTTCGCCGGTCACCGGGCAGGCATTCGATTCAGCGGGCGGGTTCATCACCACAGGGCCGGGCCATGAGTTTGACCTGTACGCCTGGTCGGAGCCGGACCAGTCGTGGGTCAACTACGCCAATACTGCCTCTCCGCCCTTCTTTGCCGCCGTCAACGGAAGCAACCTCCTGGAGCCGGGAAGGGGATACCTGGCCGCCTACCAGCAGGAAGGGATCAAGCAATTCCGGGGGGTGCTGAACAGCGGCGACCGGGTTGTGAACGGACTGACCTGTACCGGCGATTCCACCCTTTACCGCGGGTGGCACCTGCTGGGAAATCCGTTCCCGTGCGCCCTGACGTGGTTTACGGGCTGGAACCCGGTGAACATCGGCGGCGTCGCCTATACCTGGAACGAAGCCGGCCGCAGCTACACCCCGAGGAATCCCGGCGATATCCTCCCCGCCTGCAACGGTTTCATGGCAGAGGTAATCGGGGCGGGCGGGACGACCGGCTCGCTGACCATCCCCGCCGCCAACCGGGTGCACGACGGCACTGCCTGGTTCCGGCAGTCGCCGGTCCCAGTCCTGCGGCTGCTGGCCCGCAACCTCGATCATCCTTCCTTCCAGGAAACACAGGTTCGCTTCGATCCCACCTCCGATAAAAGTTACGATCCCGCTTCCGACGGGCGGTTCCTGCCCGGCTACGCCCCGCAATTCTATAGCTTCGCGGAGGGCCGCCCGCTGGGGGTCAACACCATGCCCTATCCCGGCGACGGACAGGTATTATCGCTGGGGTTTATCAAAAATGAAGGGGATCATTTCCGCATCGAAGCCATCCGGGCAGGGGAGGTCCCCGGGGAAGTGATCCTCATCGACCGGAAGACCGGTGTGGCCACGCATCTCAACACTACCGCAAGTTACGACTTCACGGCAGAGGAGGGAGACCGGCCCGACCGTTTTCTGCTCTCCTTTGAAAACAGCGAAAACCGGAGACCGCCGGGGGGACGAACGACCGTCACCGCCTCGGGAAATTCGATTGTGCTCCATATTGCCGGGGAGACGAGGGCGGAGGTGTTCTCCCTCTCCGGGGAGCGGCTGCGCGACAGCCGGTTCCTGACTCCCGGTACGGCAGACCTGGTGGCGGACGCCCCGGCCGGGTGGTATTTCGTCAGGCTCACGACCGGCGGGCGAAGCAGCGTAACCCGTGTATTTCTTTCCACAAACCGATAAAACCCTTATCCCATGAAAACGTTGATAAAAATGCTCCTTCTTGCCTGTCTTATTTTGCCCTATTCACTGAATGAACCGGTGCGGGCCGATCCCCCGGGCGATCCTCCTCCCTTGCCGGGCGGCCACGGATCGGGGACCAACCAGCCGCCGGCAACCGCCCCCATCGACGGGGGAATCGGCATCCTTTTCCTGCTTGGGATCGCATGGGCGGGGATGAAGTCGAAAAGCGACCGGCAGGATGGCGCGTGAGTCTCCGGCCGGGATGAGCCGCGGAATGATTATCTTTGCAAATGTATTGCAGAGAATCTACCGTGAGAAGCCTGACCCCGTCGTCCAATCATACATTCACGCGCCGTGCAAAATCCCTGTTGCTGCCGGCCCTCCTGTTTTTTACCCTTGTTGCGTGGGGCACCATCCCCCCGGGCTATTACAACGGTGCCACCGGGAAGACCGGAGAAGCCCTGCAGATCGCCCTCTACGACATCATCAAGGGTCATACGGTAGTCAGTTATACGCCGGGTGTCTGGAACGCTTTCTATTCTACCGATAAGAAGGCCAACGGCAAGGTATGGGACATGTACACCGACATTCCGGGCGGCACCCCGGTGTATGAATTCGCTTTCGGTTCGGATCAATGCGGTTCGGGCGGAGGCGGGACGGAGGGGGATTGCTACAGCCGGGAGCACTCGTTTCCCAAAAGCTGGTTCAACGACGACCCTCCGATGAACACCGATCTGCATCATATCTTTCCGACCGATCAGTATGTGAACAACATGCACAGCAATTATCCCTTTGCAGTGGTGGGCACCGCTACCGCCACCTCCTCCAACGGGAGCAAAAAAGGGAGTTGCGCCACCCTGGGGTATTCGGGTATTGTGTTCGAACCGATCGATGCGTACAAAGGAGATTTTGCCAGAGCCTATTTCTACATGGCCACCCGGTACGAAAATGTCATCGCCACCTGGTATGCCTATGATCCTTACGCCGATGCCGTGCTCAACGGGACCTCTTACCCGGCGTTTGAGACCTGGTATCTGAACCTGCTGATCTCCTGGCACGAGCAGGATCCGGTATCGGCCAAGGAGATTGCCCGGAACGACTCGATCTATAAAATCCAGGGAAACCGGAACCCATATATCGACCATCCCGAATATGTAGAAGCGGTTTGGATGCCATCGGGTAATGTGCCGGAGCCGACCAACCATGTTACCGGGTTTGCCGCATCGACGGGAACTCCGCCCTACAGCGCCATCAACCTGAGCTG
The DNA here is from genome assembly GCA_035403625.1 of Bacteroidales bacterium. Lineage (GTDB taxonomy): Bacteria > Bacteroidota > Bacteroidia > Bacteroidales > FEN-979 > CAIVAT01. Next base: position 1,688 of record DAONFN010000169.1, on the reverse strand, counting down.
GACCGATGCCACCGGTACGGTCATTCCCGGAGGATACCTGGTCCGGGGCAGCCTGGCAGGTTTTTCCGCCATTGCCACGCCCGTGGACGGTACGCCGGTCGCCAATGGCCCGCTCGATAAAAATATCGGCAGCGGCGTCCAGCAGTGTACCTTCACCGACCTCCTGCCGGATACCACTTACTACTTCAAGATCTTTCCGTTCACCAACGCAGGCTCCACCATCGATTACAAGACCTCCGGCACTGTCCCGACCGCCAGCAAGGCTACCACTCCACCTTCCAATGTGCTGCAGCCAGGTGATATCGCGATTGTCGAATTTTCACCGCTCACCATCGATAAATTCTCCTTCGTAGCCCTGACCCAGCTGAATGCCGGGACCACCATCAATTTCACCGACAACGGCTACGCCAGTCCGACCACGGTTTACACCAACGAAGGATCCATCACCTGGATTGCACCCACGATCATCGCCCCCGGAACTGTGATCTCCTGGTATTTCGGCATGCCCCTTACCGGCACGGGATGGAACACCAGTACCCCCTCGCAGTTTTCCCTGAGCACCAGCGGCGACCAGATCTTCGCTTACCAGGGCATATGGGGGTCGGGTCATACCCTGATCTGCGGGATCAACGCAGGAAATTCTGGATGGGTTACTTCGGGATCAGTGGGTTCGACCACCTCATACCTCCCGGCGGTCCTGACCGCTGAAACCAATGCCATCACGTTCCCTGAAAAAAACGGCTATTACAATCTGATCTCATCGGCCACCCCCCGGGTTTTCCGTTGCCTGGCGGCCAACCCGGTGAACTGGGTCAGAAGCGCCACAGTCCTTTCCACACCGGTATGGGGATTCAATACGGAAACCGTGACCGACATAACCGTAGATGCGACCATCTCCGTCCTGGAAGTGGGCAGCGATGAGATCCTGACCGTTGAGCCCGGGATCAACCTGACGGTGACGGGAAATATGACGATTTATTAAGCCGGGAGAGAATCCGTTTCTTTCTTTTTCAATTCCACCAGGCATCGGTTCAGTTCGTCTTCGATCTGTTTCCGGTTAACGGCCAGCCTGATGCTGACCAGTGCCTGTTGAATGTCGAACGGCTTGATGAGGAATTCATGGGGTCTGGTCTCGAACGCTTCTTCGAAAATATTCATCTGGCTCATCCCCGTAAGAAAGACAAGAGTGAAATTGAACTCCTTCTGGAGGATGCGGGCGGCCTCGATCCCGTTCATGGAACCGGCGAGAGAGATGTCCATCAGGATGATCTCCGGAAGTTCTTCGGGTTCACGGATCGACCGGATGAAATGAATGCCCTCTTCCGCTTTCCGGAACAGGGCGATCACTTCATAGCCATGCTTCTGGATCTGTTGTTTGAGATCCGTAGCTAAAAGGAATTCGTCCTCGAAAATGATAATTTTAGTCGGGGTCATGGAAAAGCGATCATGACAAATATACAACCAAAAAACAAAAAAACAACATAGCAGGCTAATTTTCTTCGGGATCGGGGGTGATCTCCATGCCTGCTGATCGGCAGCGGAACCAGATGCCGGCTGCTTTTGCCAGCAGGTCGAGGTGATCGAACGCCTCGGGCAGGTTGCGGCCAATGGCCATGGCGCCATGTCTTTCCCAGATCACCGCTTTATGGCTCCCGAACCCTTTGAGTGTAGCGGAGGCCATATTTTCG
>DAONFN010000168.1:3610-6964 GCA_035403625.1 Bacteroidales bacterium | reverse complement strand
TTCGTAGTTCCTTCCGATCAGGGGGTTGTCTTTCATGAGGTTGATGTGATCGGTGATCACCATAATGTCGCCAACCTCAAAGTTGGGATTGATTCCTCCACTGGCGTTGGAAAGAACCAGCAGGCTGATACCCAGGAACTTCATTACCACCACCGGGAAACTGATCTCCTGCATGGTGTACCCCTCGTAGTAATGGAACCTCCCCTGCATGGCCACGATCTCACGGCCGGCCATCGTTCCGAAAATCAGCTGGCCTTTGTGCCCGTCGACGGTCGAAACCGGAAAATTGGGTATATCCTGATAGGCAATGGTATTGCGGATCTTTATTTCATTCACAAGTCCTCCCAGACCGGTTCCAAGGATGATTCCCACCTCGGGGACGACGGAAATCCTGGACTGGAGGTAGCTAACGGTTTCCCTCAGTTGTTCTAACATAGCGCACGATCTCGTTATCGAATTGTTCTTTGTCGGTGCCGTGGAAATCGATCTCCATGGCGACGCAAAATAACGGCAAATTTTTCAAATAAGCGTTAAGTTCCGGAGCTTTGAGGCGAACCATGTCCTTTTCGGTGGTCACCATCACCTTCTTCTGGGTAGGCAGGTCCTGGTATTTCCTCACGATCCGGTCGAGGTCCTTCTCATCGTAGGGGTGATGGTCAGGAAACTTCATCACCACCAGTTCGCTACACAGTCGTTCGAGGTGTTCGCGCAGGGGATAATCGTTTGCAATACCGGTGAACAGCAGGATGTTGGTTACTTTTGCCGGAAATGCCAGTTCGGGATTGAATACCGGAACCGGGGCAAGATAGCGTATGAAAGAGAAATATACCTTTTGGTGGTGCCGGGGTTTGATTTCGTCGAGGATCCTGCGCCGCGTGATGGGAGAGAAGATCTTGGGGGTTTTGGTAACAATGATGATGTCGGCCCGTGAGGCTCCGTGGCGGAATTCCCTCAGGGTTCCTGAAGGAAGAACAAGGTCGTCATAGTACGGATGGTGGTAGTCGGTCAGCAGGATGGAGATACTGGGCCTGACGTACCGGTGCTGGAAGGCGTCGTCGAGCAGGATGGCATGGAGGGAGGGGTACTTTTCGAAGAGTAGCCGGATGCCGCGTTTTCGTTTCTCATCGACCGCCACCCTCACCCCCTCGAACTTTCGCAGGTACTGCATTGGCTCATCGCCGATGTACCGGACATTCGACCGTTTCGACGCCAGGATGAATCCGCTGCTCTTCCGTCCATACCCGCGGCTCAGGATGGCCAGCGAAAAGTCGGGAGAAAGTAGCCTGACCAGGTATTCCACATGTGGCGTCTTCCCGGTGCCACCGTACGAAAGGTTGCCGACTGAAATAACCGGACGCGTAAAAGTAGCGGAAGGCAGGAGGTGAAAGTCAAACAGAAGGTTCCTGACCTGCATCAGGAGGCCATATAGAAGCGATACGGGGTATAATACAACCTGGAGGAAGCGTGTCATAACAACCCCCCTAAATTATGAAAAATCCGGCAAATCAGCACCCTGCAATGAAAATTCAGGGAAAAATTGACCGCTTGAGGTTGAGCCTTGCTCAGAGAACCTGTGCCGTAATGCTTTCTCTGACAAGGTATTTGACATTCTTGACCAGCTCGGTGATCCCTGCGTCGGGCTCCCGGGTCTTGGCCACGTAATCGGTCGCACCCGCCTGCATCAGCATTCCCGGGAGTTCATGGTCATCGAACAGGTCGAAAAAGAGGATCCGGCAACCGGGAGCCAGGGTTTCGACATCACGCATGAACCGGAAACCGTCGGGCCGGCCGTTGAAAAAAGTGGTGATGATGAAGTCGGGGCATTCATGGTGACGGATATGGTAAAAGCATTCCTCCGCCGAAGGAAACGCTGCCACCTTTGCAAACCGGCCGGTTTCAAGATGGTACCGGACAAGATTCCGGTGGATCGGATTCTTGTCGATGATGTGAATCAAGGGTGCCTTCATCCTGTTGTGGTTGGTTTTTAGGCTGTTCAAATATTGTTCTTTTTCATGCCGGGATGTGAGGAGGTTCGGGATTTTTATAAACAGGTTATGAACATGCCAGGGGGTGAATGGCCTGAGGCCCGCGCGATTTTCGCTATCTTTGGACCGAAAAACCAATCCCATGAAGCTGAACGACATTGCCGCGCATCTGGAATCACTGGCCCCGTTGCCCCTGCAGGAAGACTATGATAACAGCGGCTGGCTCATTGGCGACCCGGAGGTGGAGTTCCGAAGGGCACTGTTATGCCTCGATCTGACCAATGCGGTGATGGAGGAGGCGATCCGCGAGGATTGTAACCTGGTGATCGCACATCATCCCTTTATTTTCCGGGGTTTGAAAAAAATCGTGGCAGGAGAACCGGAAACCCACATTATCACCACTGCCATCCGGCACAATATTGCCGTGTATGCCATTCATACCAATCTCGACAATGTTCTGGATGGACTGAATGCCAGGGTGATGTCGATGATCGGGGTCGAAGATTGCAGGGTGTTGCGGCCGCAGCCGGGTAAGTTGCTGAAACTAGCGGTCTTTTGTCCGGACGGCCATGCGGACAGCGTCAGGGAGGCATTGTTTTCAGCCGGGGCGGGAAAGATCGGCAACTACGATTGCTGCAGTTATAACGTTTCCGGAGAGGGAACTTTTCGCCCTTCGGATAAGGCCAATCCCTACGTAGGCGAAAAAAATACCCTCCATCATGAACCGGAGATCCGCATTGAAGTGATCTTCCCGCGACACCTGGAAGGCCGGGTGGTTGCCGCCCTGCTGAAAGCCCATCCTTATGAGGAGGTGGCTTACGATCTATACCCCCTCGAAAACCTTTATCCGCTGGCAGGATCAGGACTGATCGGCGCGTTAAAAGAGCCGCTGGATGAAGCGGGTTTCCTTACCCGTGTCCGGCAAGCCACCGGCATCCCAGTAATCCGGCATTCCCCCCTGCGTAATACGGCTGTGCAAAGGGTGGCCTTGTGCACAGGCTCCGGCGGCTTTCTCATTCGCGATGCCCTTCGCGCAGGGGCCGACATCTTCCTGACGGCAGACCTCAGGTACCATGATTTTTTCGGTCTGCATCCGCGGATGATCATCGCCGATATCGGTCATTATGAAAGCGAACGGTGGGTGAAAGATTGGCTTTATAACGTGTTAAACGAAAAATTTCCTACTTTTGCATTCCTGATTTCAAATGCAGATACCAACCCGGTTAAGTACTTTTTTTAACGAACAGAATATGGCAAAAACACCCAGCAGTCCGATCGCAACCTCCAAACCTTCCAAACTGGCAAAGAAACCTGTCGTTAAGGAGGCGGAAGCCGCTCCTGCCGAACAGCCCGTGGCAGAGGAAAAGGC
>DAONFN010000168.1:0-3600 GCA_035403625.1 Bacteroidales bacterium | reverse complement strand
ACCGAAGGTCCGGCCGGAAGCGACGGATGAAAAAACCGAGATCACCATCGAGAAAAAACTGATCGCCCTTTATAACCTTCAGCAGGTGGATTCCCAGATCGACAAGATCCGCATCATCCGTGGTGAACTTCCGCTTGAAGTGCAGGACCTGGAAGACGAGATCGCCGGACTGGAAACGCGCATCGAAAATTACAACCAGGAAACTGAGGCCATGGAGCGTTCCATCACGGAGAAAAAGAACGCCGTGAAGGATGCCCTGGCCATGATCAAGAAGTACGAAGAGCAGCAGATGAACGTCAGGAATAACCGGGAATATGATTCACTGACAAAAGAAATCGAATACCAGAACCTTGAAATCCAGCTGGCTGAAAAACGGACGCGCGAATACCAGGCCAACCTCGAGATGAAAAAAGAGGAGATCGAACATTACGAGAAGCAGTTGAATGACCGGAAAAACGACCTCGAGATCAAACGGAATGAACTGGACGATATCATTGCTGAGACGGAGAAGGAAGAAAATGAGTTGATCAAGGTCTCCGAAAACAACACCCAATTCATCGAAGAGAGGCTTCTGACCGCTTACAGCCGGATCCGGAAAAATGCCCGCAACGGGCTGGCAGTCGTACAGATCGAACGCGATGCCTGCGGGGGTTGCTTCAACAAGATCCCCCCTCAGCACCAGCTCGATATCCGGATGCACAAAAAGATCATTGTTTGCGAATATTGCGGCCGCATCCTCGTCGATGATGGGATTGTGAACGCAATCCACTGATGTCCGGAAGATATTTCCTGGGAAAGGCGTCCCGGTTCAGGTTTTTCCTGGTCGTGGGCGCCTTTCTCCTTTTATCCGGCAGCACCATCGCCGCCGAATACCGGTTCGACGATCTCTGCAGGGCAGCTTACCGCGAAGTGCTGTGTCTGCGTTTCACGGAAGCACAGCGGCTGATCACCGAAGAAAAGAGAAAAGACCCCGGAAACCCGGTTCCGGCTTACCTGGAGAATTACATCGATTTCCTTACCCTCGTCATCGGGGAGGAGCCCGGCAAATACCAGGAACTTAAAGAAAACCGGACGGCCCGGATCAGGATCCTGGAAGCGGGACCAGGGAATTCCCCCTACCATGATTTCCTGCTTGGCGAGGTCTATCTTCAGTGGGCCATCGCCCGGTTGAAATTCCGCGATTACACCACGGCTGCCTGGGAGATTCGGAAAGCGTACTCGCTTTTCACCGGCAATGCCACCCGTTTTCCTTCCTTTCGTGCCAATAAGGTAGGCCTGGGTGTGGTGCGCGTGGTGATCGGCCTGGTGCCGGCCGAATATCGTTGGATCGTGTCCCTCTCCGGAATGGAAGGCTCCCTCAGGCAAGGCATTTCCGATATCCGGGACGTGGCGGCATATTCCGGCTCCGACCCGCTGACCCGGATGTACCGTCCCCAGGCATTGTTCTACCTGGCATTCCTGACCGTAAATTTCGAAAAAGACAAGCAGGAAGCGTTGAACATCCCCTTACTCGGAGTTGGATCTGAAACCGGGGAACAACCGTTCGAAAGTCCTTTACTGATCTATGCCAGGGCCGTCGTCCTAATGCGCAACGGTTTGAATGATAAGGCGCTGGAAGTCCTTGAACAACGAAAATCGTTGCCGGTTTCCTTCCCCTTCTGCTACCTCGATTACCTTGAGGGTACCGCCCGGATAAACCGGCTCGACCCGGGGGCATCCCTTTGTTTCGAAAAATATGTTTCGAAGTTCCGGGGAATCACCTATATCCGGTCGGCTTACCACAAAATGGCATGGGCTGCATTGCTCAGGGGCGATTCAGCCGGCTATACCCGTATCATGAAAAAGGTTTCGGTAATGGGCACCGCAATGGTCGATGAAGACCGGCAGGCCGGGGCAGAAGCTGCTGCCGGGCACTTTCCAAACCTTTTCCTGTTAAGATCCAGGCTGTTGTTCGACGGGGGTTATTACTCGAAGGCTCTCGCTGAACTGCTTGACCGGCCACTGAAAGAATTTCTTCATTCGAAGCGCGACCGGCTGGAATATACGTACCGGTTGGGCAGGATCTACCACGAAACAGGCAACATGGTCAGGGCGGTTGCCTGCTACCGGCAGACCCTTGCGGCAGGGGCGGATGAGCCTGCCTATTTTGCGGCCGCTTCCGCCTATCAGCTTGGGTTGCTTTTCGAAAATTCCGGAAATGCCTCCGGGGCCGACAGCGCCTATCGCGCCTGTTTGGCGTTAAAGCCATCGGAATACCGTACGAGCCTTCACCAGAAAGCCCGTACGGCCCTTAAAAGGCTGGAAAAGAATGAGGATTAGAACCTCACTCCGACGGTCATCGATACGGTATGGGTATAACTGGTGATCGCAGCAGGGTTCACCATGGAAGCATCGTAGAGATAATAGTTCTGGTTCATCCGGCTCCAGGTATAGGTGCCGTCGGCAAAGAAATTTTTTCCCCGGTACCCGATCCCGCCGGAAATCTGGAAGCGCTCGCTATTGTTGGTCTTTCTGGTGTAGGGATTGCTGAAGTAACCAAAGCCGCCCCTGATCCTGAAATTGTCAAGCCTCCATTCGGTGCCAATCCGTAAATTGCCCCAGGAACCATAGTCGCTTTTGATCGACTGGTTTACATCAGAAAAATTGTCACCCGACGAATTGAACCTCGCCTGGGAGTAATCGACGTATTCATAATCCGCACTAATCAGCCCGAGCCGGCCCACGATGAAAGCAAGGCTTCCGAATGCCCGGAATGGGGTCGTCAGCCGGTAATCGTATGTCCCGACCGGCGACTCCTTGTACGAATTCCAACTGGTGTTGGTGAAGGATGATTCCATGCTGCTGTACCAGCGGTCGGTCATGCTGGGATACCATGTGGGAGTATGAATAGCGGCGCCGATCCGCATCCATTTTACCGGCTTGTATATGAGGCCGGCCTTGAGATTGAAACCGGTGCCTTTGGTATGCAGGTCATATTTGTATGTCAGGGAGATGAAGTTGGGAACGGTATCGCTGTTGCTCCATTCCTTATAGGTACTGTACTCGTAATAATTAATGGTAGGAATGCCGAAGGTCAACCCTACAAACAGTTTGTCGGAAATGTTAGCCCCCATGGCCAGGTCCAGTTCGTTCATCGACCCCTGGGTCTCGATGATCTTGTCCTGGGTAACTCCCCCAAATGCCGCATCACAGAAGTAAGTGTTGCTCAGTGTGTCATACACGACCAGGTTGGTGGCATAGGCAAGCCCCAGGTCGAATGGGTAATCATCCTCCACGTACTGCCAGGGTTCTACCGTCGGGTTGTTTAACTTATCAGCAAAACTCTGCATCAGCGAGTTGCGGTTGTTTATTCCGCGGATTGCCACGCGGTTATTGAAGTCATTCTGGCGGTTGAACCCGATCCCGATGTTGAAATAACGCAAGGCATGGTTGCCCTTCACATAAGGTTTCATGCTCAGAACCACCCCGAAATTACCGACTCCCAGGTTGACCCGGTTGTCGGACAATGAATTGCCTTCGTAGTTTGTACTGGAGTACCCGACATTGGGTGCAAGGGTAAAGGTGAGTTCAGAAGCGGTGTAAAGTCCGAGCCCGCCCGGG
>DAONFN010000167.1:2852-6978 GCA_035403625.1 Bacteroidales bacterium | reverse complement strand
GAGGTCACTTCAACAACCTCCCGCCCGGCAATCACCGAAGCCAACGTGCTTTTACCCGTTCCGTTAGGCCCCATGATCGCATGAACCTCCCCCTTGTTCACTTCAAGGTCCACCCCCTTCAGGATCTCCCGTCCGTGAATTCCGGCATGTAAATCTTTAATCTGCAACAACATAATAAATGTATTAAGTTAGCTCCCAGATCGTAAATCGTAAATCGTAAATCGTAAATCCCCTCACCCCACACTCCCCTCCAGCGAGATCGACAATAGTTTCTGGGCCTCCACGGCAAACTCCATCGGGAGCTGCTTGAGCACTTCACGTGCATACCCGTTCACGATCAGGCCAATCGCGCTTTCTGCTGAAATACCGCGCTGCTGGCAGTAAAACAACTGGTCCTCCGATATTTTCGAGGTGGTGGCTTCATGTTCGACCACCGACGTTTTATTATCAACCTGGATATACGGGTAGGTGTGGGCCCCGCAGCGCGACCCAAGCAACAGGGAATCACACTGGCTGTAGTTGCGGGCATTGAGGGCGTTCCGGGCGATGCGAACCAGCCCGCGGTATGAGTTGTGGCTGTGGCCGGCGGAGATCCCCTTGGAAATGATGGTGCTGCGTGTGTTTTTGCCCAGGTGAATCATCTTGGTGCCGGTGTCGGCCTGCTGCCGGTTGTTGGTCACGGCAACGGAGTAGAATTCACCCACCGAGTTGTCGCCCATCAGGATGCACCCGGGATATTTCCAGGTGATGGCCGATCCCGTCTCCACCTGCGTCCAACTGATCTTCGAATTACTCCCTTTGCATATTCCACGTTTGGTGACGAAATTGTAGATGCCGCCTTTCCCGTTTTTATCACCCGGATACCAGTTCTGAACAGTCGAATACTTCACCTCCGCATCCTTAAGCGCCACGATTTCTACAATTGCAGCATGGAGCTGATTTTCATCCCGTTGCGGCGCCGTGCACCCTTCCATGTAGCTCACGTAGGCGCCTTCTTCGGCGATGATCAGGGTGCGCTCGAATTGTCCTGTATTGGCGGCATTGATCCGGAAATAGGTGGAAAGCTCCATGGGACAACGCACCCCCTTGGGAATATAACAGAACGATCCGTCGCTGAATACCGCCGAGTTAAGGGCGGCAAAGTAGTTGTCGGTATAGGGCACCACCGATCCCATATATTGCTTCACCAGGTCGGGATGGTTCCGGACAGCCTCGCTGAAGGAGCAAAAGATGATTCCCAGTTTCGAAAGCGTGTCCGAAAAGGTCGTCTTTACCGACACACTGTCCATTACCGCATCTACGGCAACACCAGCCAGCTTTTTCTGTTCGTCGAGCGAAATACCCAATTTACTGAAGGTGGCCAGCAATTCAGGATCCACCTCGTCGAGACTCGAGAGTTCCATCTTTTTCTTTGGAGCCGCGTAGTAGATAATGTCCTGGAAATTGATCGGATCGATCTCCAGGTGAGCCCATCGGGGCTGCTTCATGGTCAGCCAATGGCGATACGCCTTCAAGCGGAAATCAAGGAGGAACCCGGGCTCGTTCTTCTTTGCAGAGATAAACCGGATGGTTTCCTCCGACAATCCCGGTGGGGCAAATTCAGTCTCAATGTCGGTCGTGAAGCCGTATTTGTAGTCGCCCTGCGTTACCTCGTCCAGGATGTTGTTGGCGGGGTTTTCCATGGGGTCAGGAATTTATGGCAAATTTACTTTTTTTTCACTGCCGCGAACCGCTCACGGCGATACCGTTGCAAAGATACATTAATTTAGGTATTCAGATACCTTTTTTATCGGAAAGAAGGATGATCCGGGTCCTCTATGGGCAGGAACAATCCTGCCTGTCCCCGGTAAGCTACTGCAGATCAACACCTGGAAGGCCCGTATCAAGGATCCTGATGAAAGAACTGGTCGGGGAGGAAACCTTCGTTGAGGAAATCCTGACGGTGATCAAGCATAAAATTGAAAATGGATTCAACCGGTATCACGGTATTCAGGCCGTATTGGATCCGCTCGGATTGCCCAATGAAAAGCTCTCCTTTGTAAGCCATCCAGTCGGGGGTGGAAGGGTGGTCCGGTTGGGGGCGCAGATACTCCTCCCTCGTGGAGTTCACGGAGGTGACCATGCCCACCAGCTCAAGTCCTTTCCCGTCCGACCGGGTCGCCAGCAGGATGCCTCCGCTGTATCCTTTGTTCAGTAAGGCGTCGACGAAAAAAGTCCCATCCTTCCGGCCTGAAGGGCTTGCCAGTCCCCGCGTCAGAACCAGGTGCCCCATCGGGTAACCCAGGATAAAGAGCCGGGTTCCCCATTCGAGTGCGGCAGCACAACCGGCTGCACAGGGAAACGGACTCACGGTAACGGCTGCTGATTCACAATGCGCACCGAGCAAGGCAATATCGAGTGCGGGATCAGAGGCCACCGCGGAGAAAGGGCCACAGCCTGTCAGGTCCGCAACCCAGATTTCCTGTTTCTCGCGCAGGCTGAATCGCTGGATGTAGCGGATGGGGTCATCCCCCTCGGGCTCATAGTAGCTGATCAGGGTGTCGGGCGATGTGACCACATGGGCACAGGTAAGCACGGCAATCCTGTTCCGGTTCTGTTGAAGGACCGTGCCGGTACCCGAAATCGTTTCACTGGTGGTGATGACGCCCCAGGCTAATTTTCTGTAGGAACCCTTCTGCAGGTGGTACGCGGTAACCCGGTCGTCGCGACGGAACTGCCAGGTAGAATAGGTAGCCACGCAGTAAACTTTCTTCACGGCAGGGGCGACCCGGTCGACCGGTTGGGCGGCCATACCGGTAAAATCACCCTCGTACCGGCCTGAGGTACCGGCTGGTATCCGTCCCGGCAGGCGGCTGTGTGAACACGATCCGGCGACGAGCAGGATCAGAAAGGCGAAAAGAAAGACAATCCGGGCCATTCACCCTTAAGTTGGCCTACCAAAGATAGCAATACTTCGGCTGATCAGTATCGTGTCAACATCGCCCGGTCAACATTTCGCGGTCGCCCGCTTCCTGCCGGTCCGTCCCATTTTACAGATTTTCGTAATATACTCAGCGGCCAGCGGAACCTTGCAGGCTTTTCCGTTGCGGGTCACATCGATCCTGCCGATCTTGCCGGCCACCATCAGGCTGCGATCGTACAAGGAGAGCACATAACTTCCAGCGGCAATCACAAACCCGTTCATAACCAGTTTGATGGGGCCGGGCGCCTGGCTGATGTCCTTTTCGACCGTGGTCAATAATGCGCTGAGTCCTGCGGTATCGAGATCCTGATCGGGCCATACCGAAACGATGCTGGACAGCGTGGCCCAGCCCGTGACGGCGATATTCTCCACCGGTGATCCGATCCACGACAGCGCCAGGGAATATCCCTCCTTGTTTTCCGCTGCCACCCAGGGCACCGTGTACTCGCCGATCGCCCCTCCGTAGGCGGTCTGAGCCCAACGATCGATTTCGTCCGGGGTCATCCGTGAGCCGTCGGCGATCAGCCTGGCCAGGTACATGGCGTCATAATTCCCGGTATCGAAAAGCGCCAGGGCCAGCGCATTGTTTCCCTTTTCGAGGCGCTGGATCTTTTTCAGGTTCTCCACTTTCACCCCGAACAGCGGCTCCCGGGCACCATGTTTTAACAGTACTTTCTTTATCGATTCACTGCCTGAATCCTTCAGTTTTTCAAGCACTTCAGAGGTTTCCATAGGGAACGAATTTCAATCGTGTCAACCATTGGCTTTCAACAATTTAAATGCATGCAACCATTCATTTCTCAAAAACCCCGGGATGCACCAGAGCATGCAGAGAGGCTCAATGGCCCGGGCGGCTTCCACCGCCCCCATATCCTCGCTATCCCATCCGAATAAATCCAGAATGGCCGCTACCCTGATCTTGGCCCCGGGATCATTTCCGCAGATGAACATGGTCGGGCGCACTCCTCCGAAGGAAGGATCTACCATTAAATGATTACCGACACTGTTAAAGGCTTTGACGAATTTCGTTTCGGGGAAATCCTCCTGCAGGCGCTCCATCAGCGATTCATTCGGTCCGGTAAAGAAGGCTAAAACCCCGTTCACCGGCGGAGCATCGGCGATGGGATTCGTCGCATCCATCACCACCTTCCCTTTCAAGGCTTC
>DAONFN010000167.1:0-2842 GCA_035403625.1 Bacteroidales bacterium | reverse complement strand
TCAGATCCCGCCATCCTCAGCACCGAAAGCGCTATGGTTCCCCGTGCGGCCAGAATCAAGAGGTCGCCAAACCGGGCCGCTTCTGAAACGGTACCCACCTTTCCGCCTCCCGCAATGCGCCAATCTTCCAGTTTCCCCGGGTCGCGCGTACCCAGCATCACATCATATCCTTTGTTTAAAAATCCTGTTCCCAAAACCCGGGCAACCACCCCGGAACCTAATATGCCGATTTTCTCTTTCATGACAATTTTTAAATTGATTGGAAAAATATGATTTAAACTTGGGCTGATCAGCCTGGCAGAAATTGACAATCCTGATCGCCCGGAATTCCTGGATCTAAAACAGTTATGTTTCGCAAACCGGTTAAGATTCAGTATTTTCTAACAAAGGTAATGATTTAATTAAACTATGTCTAAATAATTTTTCTGCAATTTCTGCGGAGTGGGATCCCGGACCTGCCGTAATCACTTTCCCCTTATCTTTGCAAAAAAATATTATGGAGTCAGCCGGCCACGTTCATCATACTCCCTTTGAGGCTAAAGTGATAGCTGCCCTTCGTTCTGTTTATGACCCCGAGATCCCGGTCAACATTTACGACCTTGGGCTTATTTATAACCTGCAGATCCAGGAACCGTCGAACGACATTTACATCCTGATGACGCTCACCACGCCGAACTGCCCGGTGGCTGAGGACATGCCTTCACAGGTGCAGGAGGCCGTCGGCCGGGTGGAAGGCGCCGGCAAGGTGACAGTCGAACTTACTTTTAATCCGCCCTGGGATAAAGACATGCTTTCGGAATCCGCTCTTCTCGAACTTGGCCTCCTGTAACGTATCTGTTTGATGACCCCGTTATCTCTTCCGTTGCTGTCACGCATCGATCTTCCTTCCGATCTGCGGAAACTGGACCCTGACGAACTTCCCGCGCTGTGCGAGGAGATCCGGCAGTTTATCATCGAGGTGATGGCCGTTAATCCCGGACACCTGGGGGCCAGCCTGGGAGCGGTGGAACTGGCAACAGCCCTGCATTACGTGTACCAGACCCCGTACGATAAAGTGATCTGGGATGTAGGCCACCAGGCATACGCCCACAAGATCCTCACGGGAAGAAAAGAGCGGTTTCAAACCATCCGTACCTACCATGGGATCAGCGGTTTTCCCCGGATGGCGGAGAGCGAATACGACGCCTTCGGGGTCGGCCATTCCTCTACCTCGGTTTCAGCCGCGCTCGGCATGGCCGTCGCAGCCCGGCTGACCGGTGATCTCGACCGCCGCCATGTAGCCGTGATCGGCGATGGCGCCATGACCGGCGGGATGGCGATGGAGGCGCTGAACAATGCAGGGGTCTCCAATGCCAACATCCTCGTGATCCTCAACGACAACCAGATCGCCATCGATAAAAACGTCGGCGCCATTAAAGACTACCTGGCCGATATCGTCACCTCACGAACCTACAACAAGTTTCGCGACAAGGTCTGGCTCGTCCTTGGCGGGGGAACCCAGTACGGGCGCAATACCCGCGCCATCGTGAAACAACTCGGCAACGCCGTAAAGACCACTCTCCTCAAAAGCGGCAACCTCTTTGAAGCCTTTAATTTCAGGTACTTCGGCCCGGTCGACGGCAACGATGTCGTACGCATGGTCAAGCTGCTTTCCGATATGAAAGACATCAAAGGGCCGAAACTGCTCCATGTCCATACGGTCAAAGGAAAGGGATTTGCCAAAGCGGAAAAGGACCAGACGGTCTACCACGCACCGGGGATCTTCGACAGCAAGACAGGGGCCATCAAGGAGGACAAGTGCAGCGGGCAGGCACCCAAATACCAGACGGTCTTTGGAAGGACCATCATCGAACTGGCGGAACAAAACCCCAGGATTGTCGGCATCACCCCCGCCATGGCCACGGGTTGTTCCCTCAACCTGATGATGGCGCGCATGCCCGACCGCACCTTCGATGTCGGCATCGCCGAACAGCACGCCGTCACTTTCAGCGCCGGGCTGGCAGCCTCGGGACTCATCCCCTTCTGTAACATCTATTCGACGTTTATGCAACGGGGCTATGACCAGTTGATCCACGATGTAGCCCTGCAGAACCTCCCGGTGGTCTTCTGCCTCGATCGCGGCGGACTTGTGGGCGAAGACGGCGCCACCCATCACGGGGCCTACGATCTGGTCTATCTCCGGTGCATCCCTGGTATCACTATCGCCTCGCCCATGAACGAGGAAGAGTTGCGCAGCATGATGTACACGGCGCAGCTCGACGGGATGGGACCGGTTGCCATCCGGTACCCGAAGGGTCGCGGCGTGATGACCGACTGGAAGACCCCATTCGTGAAACTGGAACCGGGCCGGGGACGAAAGATCCGCGATGGCCGGTCCGCAGCGATCCTCACTCTCGGTCCGGTTGGGAACTACGCGGTGGAGGCCTGCAGGCATCTGGCCACACTCGGTCACGAAGTTGCTCATTATGACCTGCGTTACCTCAAACCCCTGGATGAATCGCTCCTGGCCGAAGTATTTACCTCCTTTGAGAAGGTGGTTACGGTCGAAGACGGGGCCATCTCAGGTGGAATGGGATCTGCCGTCCTGGAATTCATGACCGGCCATGGGTACCGGGCACACGTTTTACGGATGGGCATCCCCGATCGATTTATCCAGCAGGGTTCCGTCGCAGAGCTTCACCGCGAGTGCGGGTTCGACACACAGGGCATCATCGAAGCCTTGCTGTCGCTGCTCAACGCCCAACCCTGATCCAATCACCACCCTATGAAAGATCAGCCATTGCTCAAAGAGGCGATAGTTACCGGAGCCTATGGCGCCATCGGCAAGGCCATCGCTGCCGGC
>DAONFN010000166.1:3956-6982 GCA_035403625.1 Bacteroidales bacterium | reverse complement strand
ACCGGCGCTGGTCCGCATCGTATAAAAGATCACGGAACCGGTCGAACCAGGGATTGGGCGTATCCAGCTCGGTGTATTTTATCTTCGCCACCCGCTCCGACGCGATCGGGATCAGCATCGGCGGGCGCAGGAACATACCGGTGGCCGTGTTGAGCAGAAGTATCACGATGGCCCACGATCCCAGTACGTTGTGCCACTTCAACGACGCTTTGTTGAACCGTTTCAGCCGGATCCGCCGGGCTTCGTCTTTCAGTTTTTTCAGCCGGTACGGCACGAAGAAGTAGATCAATCCTGTGATGCAGAGGATGATGAAGACCACTCCGACCGCATCGACGATCAGCTTCCCCGCCAGCCCGTATATCTCCCCGCTGTGGATCACCCAGAGGGTCTTGAACAACCCGGCCTTGCCGTCATCATCCTCCCCCTTCGGCACCCGGATCTCGCGGAAAACAGAGAAACCCGACGCGGCGGTGGACAGGAAAAGGTTCGAGCGGGTCATCACCAACAGGGAATCGCCGGTCGTCAATACCTTCACCACCCGCGGATTTTCAACGGGCAGTGGGACTTTTCGCCAGCCGTCCTTGTCTAAACGGAAGAGGCCGAACAGGGTCCCGGCGTACCAGCTCGAGGCCGGCGATCCGGCCAGGGTGTTCACCTTCCGGTTGTCGATTCCCGCCGGGAAACCGGCGTTGAGATCTCGAAACTCCCGGAAGGTGCTGCCGGTCCTCCACACGCCGATATTTCCGTACACCAACAGGGTGTCGCCGCCTCCCCTCACCGCCCCCTTGACCGCCGCCAGGTTCCAGTTGTTGTACCGGTAGATGGGGGGAAGCAGGTTCCGGCTGATATCCGCTTTCGACAGCAACTCCCGGTGGTTCAGCACGATCCCGGAAACGGCAAAAAAGAGAATGAAAAGCGTGGCAACCAGGCTGAACCATTTATGGTATTTCCTGAAAAACCGCAACATCGTTCGCTATTTCGCTGTTTCGCTATTTCCTGAAATAGGTGTGAAACATCCCATCCTCTCCCGTCACCGAGTGGGTGACGAATCCGGCTGAACCCATCTTTTCGATCATCGGGGCGGGCGGGAAGGGGGTGATGATTTCGAAGATCTCACCCGGCTGAAGGGTGGCGCACTGCTGCTGCACCTGTTCCAGCGGGTGGATTCCCTGCGCCAGCAGCGGCCTTGCATCAAGGGTGATGCGGATATTCTCTTTCATGAGCCATTCGGGTCCGTTCATTTTTTCCTCCTTTTTATCCGGGGTTTCTTCTTTTTTTCGGTATGACAGCAACCGTTGGTCACCGCTGAGCTTTCGTTTTTCGGTCAGGTCCTGCGACATCTCCAGCGTTCCGAGGTATTCGCCCTTCTCGTTGCGCAGGGCGAAGTATTCGATGTGGATGAACTTCCCTCCCATCTGGATCCAGAACGGCGCGCTGTCGGCCTTCCCGCTGCGGAAATCGCCCACGATCTGGTCGACGATATGCACACTCGACGGGGGGTGGCACATCCGCACGTCGCGGCCCAGGATGGCCCGGTTGCGGTCGAAGATGCGTTCCTTTCCTTGCGAGAAGTACTTCACCTTATCGTTGCGGTCGACAAACGTGATATCGACCGGCAGGGTATTGAAGATGGCCATCAGCTCTTCGGCGGTGAACTTCCCGCTGGGGAGGTTGATGGTTCCCTCCTCGGCCGAAGTTTCCTCTGCCAGGGTTACGCCCTGCGGCTTCCATGTGACATCGGGATCATACAGGCAATACCCGATCTCGTTGGTCTGCCGGTAGATGTCGTACCAGTCGGTTTCGTTCAACTTGTCCAGGGTCATCGGGAAGAGGATCTCCTCCTCCTTCATGATCATGTCGGTGATGGCTTTCGCAGCGGGAATCAGGGAAAGTTCCGCCTTGATCTGCAACGCTTCGGCCGTAAGGCTTCCGGGCATGTTCAATGCCTGGATGGCATTCTTCAGCTGGTCGCGGATCTCGTCGTGTTTGCCCCACATCACCTTCGGCGGTCCAGTGATCCCGTATTTTTCGAGGAAGGGGAAGAGGAGGTTTTCCTTGCGGCGGTAATGCTTGTCAACATCCATCAGGCTGTTGAACAGCGACTTCACCTGGTTGAGCCAGGTCTCCCCGCCGTCGGCGGCGACGATTGTTTCTAGTCCGGCAAACAGTTCGGTGAGTCTTGCCACCACCTTTTCCAGTTCGCGGTTCTCCCGGCGGAAGGTGTCGACGGGATGTCCCGGGGCGACGATCTTCATCCCCGAAAGGTCGATATGGCCTTCCAGCGCCTGGCTGTGGATGTCGCAGAGCCGCAGCACTTCCGATTCGGGAAGTCCTTCGCTGATCAGTTCCTGCTCCACCTCTACCACCTCGCCGTACGGAATCCTCGACATCAGGTCGATCATGCGGGCCCGCACGGCTTCGGGAGCAACCCCTTCGTGAAGTTGCAGGATCATGTGCTTCAGCAACTCCTTGCGGCCCTGTGAATTATTGATTAGTTCGCTCATGATATTATGGATTTTTAATTTTTCGGATTATAGAACAAATGAAAAATCAAAGATCAAAAATCAAAAACACAGATAAAAAATGAAATAACTCAGGTCTCAACCAACTAAAAATGATGCAATTAGAGATCCTTTCGTCTTTGCTGGTTAATATAATTTTTGATCTTTGATTTTTGATCTTTGATCTAACCTTTTATCATCGTCAGCACCATCTTGAACTTCTCTTTCGCCAGCAAGGCATGCGGAATGCCGGCGGGCATGATGATGGTTTCGCCGCCCACAAGCGTAAAGGGCTGGTCGTTGATGGTGATCTCGACGGTGCCTTCAATCACCTGTACCATGGCGTCGTAAGGCGCCGAATGGGTGCTCAGCCGCTGTCCTTCGTCGAACGAGAAAAGCGTTACCGTGCCCACCGGACGGTCGATGACGCGCTTGCTGATGATCCCCTCGGGGGAATAGTCCACTTTTTCGTGGAACCGGAACACGTTGGAGTGTTCGAAAATGCTCTTTTCCATATAATTTTTG
>DAONFN010000166.1:0-3856 GCA_035403625.1 Bacteroidales bacterium | reverse complement strand
TTTGATTTTTGATCTTTGAATTATTTTTTAACGGACCATCCCCCTTTCAGCCCGAAGACGAACCAGGCCAGGGCGAGGGATCCCAATGCAAAGATAGTGTCGCCGATCACCCGCAACCAGCGGAAGGTAGCCATCATGGGTTCCTGCATGAATTCGGCCGAGCGGGCGTACCACATCCCGGTCTTTACGCTCACGAAAGTCTGGGCAAGTCCCACCGGCAGCACGCTGAGGAGGACCATCAGGGCCAGCCCGAGATTGATGCTCCAGAAGGCGAATTTGATCCATTTCGGATTCCACTCCTTTTCCGGTTCCATGCTTTTCAGCACGAACAGCATCAGCCCGATGCCCAGCATGCCGTACACGCCGAAGAGGGCGGTGTGGCCGTGCACCGGCGTGGTGTTCAGTCCCTGCATGTAATAGAGGGCGATGGGCGGGTTGATGAGGAAGCCGAAGATGCCTGCGCCGACGAGGTTCCAGAAGGCGACGGAGAGGAAGAAGAGGATCGGCCAGCGGTAACCGGCGATCCAGTTGCGGTTTTGCGAGATCTTGAAATTTCCGTATCCCTCAAATCCCATCAGCACCAGCGGCACCACTTCGAGCGCGCTGAAAGTGGCTCCCAGGGCCAGTACCGCCGTGGGTGTCCCGGTGAAATAGAGGTGATGGAAGGTGCCCAGGATCCCGCCCGACAGGAATACAATCGTGGAGAACAGGACACTGGAGGTTGCCGTGGCGACTCTCACCAATCCGAGGCGGACAAAGAGGAAGGCGATGGCGACGGTGGCGAAGACTTCGAAAAATCCTTCGACCCAGAGGTGAACCACCCACCAGCGCCAGTATTCGGCAACGGCCAGGTTTGTCTGACGGCCCCACATCAGTCCCGCGCCGTAGAAGGCAGCGATGGCGATAGTGGAGATGAGGAACATGGTCAACAGCGAACGGTTTTCCGACTTTGCCTTCAGGGCGGGCATCAGTCCGCGCCCCATCAGTACCAGCCAGATCACGAGCCCCACAAAGAGGAAGATCTGCCAGAACCGGCCCAGGTCAACGTACTCATACCCCTGGTGTCCGAACCAGAAGTTGGTCACCAAACCGAGACGCTGCATCACGCCGTACCACTGTCCGAGCAACGAACCGACCACGATGACCAGCAGTGCCAGGAAGAGGAAATTCACGCCGAGTGCCTGGAATTTAGGCTCTTTTCCCGATACCGCCGGGGCCAGGTAGAGGCCGGTGGCCAGCCAGGAGGTGGCGATCCAGAAAATAGCCAGCTGGATGTGCCAGGTGCGGGAGATCGAATAGGGCAGGATACTGCTGAGCGGAAGTCCGTAGAAAGCCTGGCCTTCCACCCCGTAATGCGCTGTGATCACCCCCATCAGGATCTGCACGAGGATCAGGGCGGTGACCACCCAGAAATATTTGAGCGTAGCCTTCATCGAAGGGGTGAAGATGCCGCCCAGCAGGGGATCTTTCTGCGGGAGGGCGTCCTCGCCGATCCCCTCCTCTTTCCGCGAGGCATAGTACCAGCCCATCAATCCGATGCCGGCGATGAGCATGATCACGCTGAACCCGGTCCACAGCACCAGCGATCCGGTGGGCTTGTTGCCGACCAGTTCTTCCGACGGCCAGTTATGGGTGTAGGTGACGTCGCTTCCGGGACGGTTGGTCGTGCAGGACCAGGCCGTCCAGAAGAAGAAGGCGTTCATCTTCCTCATCCGGTCCGGGTCCTTGATGGTGTTGGCCGGGATGGCATAGGCATCGCGGAGCTTTGCCTGGGCAGGTCCGTCCATGAACAATCCGGTATAGTGCTGCCCGGTGGCGTGGATGGCGGCGGCCCGGATGGCCGAAACCCGCAGACGACCGGAAGCGGCATCGTAGGTATTGGGCCGCATCTCGTGCTGCAGCGTGACCTTCAGCATGGCCTTTTGCTCTTCGGAAAGACCGTCGTAGGGCGCATGGAAGGTGGTATCGGCCAGGAAGCCGAGGATGAATACCGACTCGCGGTGCAGCCAGTCGGCCGACCAGTCGGGTGCCACATAGGAGCCGTGGCCCCAGATAGTCCCCACCTCCTGGCCGCCGATCGACTGCCAGATGTTCTGTCCGTCCTTAATATCCTGGCTGGTGAATAAAACCGTCCCGTCGGGAGTTACCACTTCGGCCGGGATGGGAGGAGCCTGTTTGTAGATCTCACCGCCATAATAGAGCAGCACTGAAAAGGAAACCGCCATAACGGCGATAAACCCAAACCATAGTTTCCGTGTTTTCATAAGTACCATTTTTAATTTTTGATCTTTGGTTTTTGATCTTTGATTTATTACACCCAATCCTCCTCCATCACCTCCCCTTTCACGCTGATAATGGCTTGTTTGATGGGGATATTGCGGCCGGCGGCAACTTTGGCGGTTTCCGCCATGTGAAGCAATCCGCCGCAGCAGGGCACCTCCATCATCACCACGGTGAGGGAGTTGATCTTTGCGTCGGCGATCATCGCGGTCAGCTTCTGAATGTAGCTTTCCTTCCCTGAATCGAGTTTCGGGCAGGCAATTGCGACGGTTTTTCCCTTCATGTAACGGTCGTGGAAGTTGCCCATGGAAAAAGCGGCGCAATCGGCCGCCAGCAGCACGTCGGCATTCCGGAAGTAGGGCGCCATCGGGTTCAGCAGGTGCAGTTGCACCGGCCATTGCCGCAATTCCGAGGGGGCTGCCATGCCGGGCAGCGGATGCACACGGCTGTCTGTTCCGGCCACCGGTTCCGGGGTGGCCCGGAAATCCATCGTCCGCGAACCGGGGCACCCGCCGGGGTGCGGGGTTGCATGGCTGTGGGGCGCGGCAACTGCCGGCGGCGCCATATCGATGTGGTGGGATTTCAAATAGCCGATGGCCTGGTCGAGCAACTCCGTTTCGTTGTGGTCGCGCAGGTGGTCGAGATGCGCCAGGATGGTGTTCCGGCCTTTGGGCACGATCGTTTCCATGACCCGGACCTCGTCGTACGGCTCGGCTTCCCGCTCGATCACGGTGATGGCTCCTTCGGGACAATGTCCCACACAGGCCCCCAGCCCGTCGCAGAACAGGTCGGAGATCAGCCGGGCCTTCCCGTCGATCAACTGCATCGCACCTTCATGGCAGTTGGGGATGCACAACCCGCAGCCGTTGCATTTTTCTTCGTCAATCTGAATGATCTTCCTTTTCATCCTTTAACATGTATTTAGGTATTAAATTGCCCATTTATGGATAAAAAAAATTAGAGGTATGACTGGAGCGTCTGTTCCTGCAGAAATCTTTTAAACTCAAGCGTCAGTTTGCTGACCACCGAACCCATCAGGCAGCGGTCGAAACCGCAGAGGTCGTACGACAGGGGGCATTCCCCGACGTCGAGCGGACCTTCAATGCTCTGGTAAATGTCTAAAAGGCTGATCTGCTTGGGATCCATCCTCAGGGAAAACCCGCCGGAGGGGCCCCGCACCGACTTCAGCATCTCCACCTTCACCAGGCGCTGGAGAACTTTCGCGATGTGGTTCTTTGAAAATCCCGTAACTTCAGCGATCTTTACCGCATTGATGCCATTCTCAGAACGGGCGATTAAAACCATGCTGTGAATGGCGATGGATGAGGCTTCCGAAAGGGCAAAGATCTTTGACACTTCTATTCTGGTACTTGAATGCGCAAATGTAGAGACATTTTTTCTTCGTTTGGCAAAAAGAGTGAAAAATATTTTGAAGAACCTATTATACGCTTGATTTATAATTTATTAGAAAATTACTTTTGAATAAACAGCACCCGGTGCTGTGACGAAGATCACCCGGCACCTGTCTATTCTTTCACAATTCATTCCTTGTCATGACCCGGATCATCACCAGTTT
>DAONFN010000165.1:0-6996 GCA_035403625.1 Bacteroidales bacterium | reverse complement strand
ATGATTCAACCGAACTGCGCTGGCTTGTCGTGATCACGATCTTGCGGTCGACAAACTTCACGGACGCCAGGTTGGTGGAGGTTTCCACGAAATTCGGGATCTCACGCGACATGGCGATCACCCCGTGGGGACAAGCATAGAGGGCATCGAGCAGGTCGGCCTGCTGATGGCTGCTGAGCACGGCACCCGGCAGATCGGCAGGCTCGATGGCAAATTGAAGCCCGGGCTCTGTAACCCGCAGTTCGTCGCGGATATCCCGGGTATAAGCCTTTACAAATTCAAGCAGGGCCGCACGGGAATCGGGATGTACCGTGAAATGGGCAAAAGCCTCGCGGGCAATGGCGTTGCGGAGGTTGCCGGCATTGAAATCGGCTACTGCAATCCCGAAATTCTCATGCGCGTTCCAGAGGAAACGGTTCATGAGTTTAACCGCGTTCCCAAGCCCTTTGTTGATATCGTCGCCCGAGTGGCCGCCTTTCAGACCGGTAAGGCTTGCTTTGAAGGCAATATGTCCTTCCGGTACCTCTTCAGTCTCCATCGGCATGGTGGCCACCGTATCTTTCCCTCCGGCACAGCCAATAAAGATCTGACCTTCGTCCTCCGAATCGAGGTTGATCAGCACGCGTCCCTGCAGTTGGCCCGGTTTCAGCGCGAAAGCTCCGGTCAGTCCGGTTTCCTCATCCATGGTAAAGAGCGCCTCCAGGGGACCGTGAGCGATCTCTTTCGATTCCAGGATAGCGAGTGCGGCCGCGATTCCAATGCCATCATCGGCACCGAGGGTCGTTCCTTTTGCCTTGACCCAGTTGCCATCGATCCAGGGAAGGATCGGGTCACGGTCGAAATCGTGCACGGTATCCGAATTCTTTTCACATACCATATCCATATGGCTCTGGAGAATGACCCCTTTGCGACTCTCATACCCGGGCGAGGCCGGCTTACGGATGATCACGTTGCCGGTTTCGTCCACATCGCACGAGAGCTTGTGCGTGTGCGCGAATTCCTTCAGGTAGGCAGCGATCTTCTCCTCTTTCTTGGAAGGGCGGGGTATCTGGCATATCTCGGCAAAATAGTGCCAGAGACGTTCGGGCTTAAGTTGAGTCATTTCCATGGTCGGTAGTGTTTTCGATTATTGGGTCAAAAATACCATTTTTCAAAAGAACCACGGATTTTTTTTACTTTTATCCCGTGAACGCATTTATATATCTTGTACTTATTGCTACCGTCCTGATCAGTGGATCGATCGTTTTTCTGGTACGGACAGAGGACCCGAGATTCCTCAAGTTTTTACTTGCTTTCAGCGGCGCTTTCCTGATCGGGATCACTTTCCTGCAATTGGTTCCGGAGGTGTACGCAAAGGCTACCACCTGGACGGGGCTGTTTGTCCTGGCAGGGTTCCTTCTCCAACTGTTTCTCGAATTGATCACCGAAGGGGCGGAGCATGGTCATCATCATGCCCACTCCGACGACGAAAGGGCTGCCCCTTTCCTGCTCCTGATCGGCCTTTGCATCCATTCGTTCCTCGAAGGAATGCCGATCGCGGCCGGTTTCGGGGTCAGGCTCCAGCATACGCTCGTGCTCGCGATCGTCGTGCACAACATCCCCATCTCCCTTACGCTGATGGGGCTCTTCCTGCACTACGGCTGCTCCATCCGGAAATCGTTCCTGTACCTGCTTATATTCGCCCTGATGACCCCGTTAGGGTCGTCGTTCAGCTATCTCCTGAATGCCTCGCTTGCCGCCTCCCTCAGCGACTATTTCAATTATATCCTGGCTGTGGTGATCGGGATATTCCTGCATGTATCCACGACCATTCTCTTTGAAACGGAGGAAAATCACCGGTACAACCTGCAGAAATTTATCACCATACTGATCGGATTGGGCGTCGCCCTGCTGATCGCGCAACTCTGATCCGTTTTTTTTCTTTGCAAAGACCGAAATCAATTGTATCTTTGCAGCCCTAAATTATAATCCACACCCACCCCCACACTCAAACCCTCACCCAAAACACACCCACACCCAAACACAAACCCACACCCGCTTCGCCCAGGTGGTGAAATTGGTAGACACGCTACTTTGAGGGGGTAGTGTCCTTAGGATGTGCAAGTTCGAGTCTTGTCCTGGGCACCTGAAACCACGCTAAAAAGCCCGTCATCACTGAGATGGCGGGCTTTTTCTTATAGGTCGGGGGCCGGTTAGGGGGAAGGTGAAATTAAAAAAGGTGGTCCCATTCGATGATCTTTTCCGGAAGCGCTGCCTGCCTTTGCGGTTTTACTCCTGGGGGACTGTTCTTTCCAATTTAGCGATCCTTAGCTCGGTGATCCGGCCGGTGACGGGAGATGTCGATATCTTCATGAAAGGTGTCTCCTCCTGTTGAGGCTCAATTTTTACCGATGACCGTAGATCCAACTCTCTGAAGTGGTTCATCACTCCCATAAATTCGGTGAAGTACGAACCCGGGGAGGAACTACACAAGAGGCTCATGGCTGAAAGTTTCAGAGGGTCCAGACGAGGTGTTGCTTTTTTTCTCTTTTCGATCTATTTTTACTTGCTCAAAGCACCAAACTCAAATTTCACTGATCAACAGCTACCCAATAATTCATCCTCATGAAAAAAATTGCGTTTTTGCTGCTTATTGTTTTGATTACCTGCAATGGTTCTATCGCCCAAGTAGGCATCAATGATGATGGCAGTGCACCGAATTCCTCGGCTGGACTTGATGTTAAATTTGATAACAAAGGATTCCTTCCGCCACGGATGACCACGACGCAGCGCGACTTGATACCTTCCCCGGCCACCGGACTGATAATCTTCAACACCGATTGCGATAAAGTTCAGTATTACAATGCCACCGGATGGAAAACCCTGGATCCCGACTTGTTGGCGAGTGTGATGATAACCTCATCGTCTAACCCGGTGGTGGCGGGAACTTCGGTCACTTTTACGGCTGCTCCGGTCAACGGGGGGACCACGCCACAGTACCAGTGGAAGAAGAATGGAAGCAACATCAGCGGGGCGACCAATATAACTTACACATATGCCCCGTTGCAAGGTGATCAGGTGTGTTGCGTGCTGACATCGAACGTGCCATGCGGATCGGGCAGCCCTGCGACATCGAATGTGGTGACAATGACGGTATATGAGGCCTGCGGTAATTCGTTCACTATCGGGCACATAGCCGGAACCGTTGCGCCCGTTACCAAGACCGTTACCTATGGCACGGTAACGGGCATCCCCGGTGAGCCCAATAAATGCTGGATTACCAGCAACCTCGGCTCTGACCACCAGGCCACTGCGGTGAATGATGCTACTGAAGCTTCAGCTGGCTGGTACTGGCAGTTCAACCGTAAACAGGGTTATAAACACGATGGCTCTACAATAACCCCAGCATGGACGATTACGTCAATTGTCGAAAATTCTGAATGGTTAACGACCAACGACCCCTGTAACCTCGAACTCGGCACCGGATGGCGCCTGCCCACTTACACCGAGTGGTACATTGTAGATAATGTTGGCGGCTGGACCAACTGGAACGGCCCATGGAACTCCGACCTGAAGCTTCACGCCGCGGGCTACCCCTACCCTAGCAGTGGAACGTTGGGCAATCGGGGCGTGTTCGGCGTCTACTGGAGCAGTTCGCAGAACGATCCATCCAACGGGTGTAACCTGTGCTTCGACAGTTACGCCTGCGGCATGAACAACTACGTCAAGGCCTACGGCTTTTCCGTCCGCTGTGTCAGATAGAATTAGGCAAAAGGTATTAGGTATTAGGCAACGGAATCTCCAGGAACTGGTTATAAGCCAGTTCAGTGAAGAAGTGGATCAGCGAATCACTATCGGAGATCTTATCCTCGCGGTTCTTTACGGTATCGACGATGAACAGGTAGTTCAAGATTTTGTATTCGTCTCCGGAATACTCATTCATCAGATCCTTGTAGATGTTGAAGGAGTTGATCAGCAGCACCTGGTTGGTTACCCGGCGGAAGGCCTCCGTTCCTTTCATGTCCTTGATGACGGGCCGGTAACCGGACTTTAGATTCTCCTTGTTCTGCTCGGCGTCGTTGAAATGATGCACCGCGATGATCAGACCATATGTCTTTTGGCGGCATTTAAGGAGGTTGCGCATGACGTTGTCAATAAAGGTGTTCATATCATGCTTGAAATCATCCGCATCGTCCAGCGAAATGATGTTGTCAACCACCAGGATGTTCAACCGGTTCTTTCGCTTATAACGGAAGGATGTGTAATGATCGATGATCTTTCCTGGGCACCTGAAACCACGCTAAAAAGCCCGTCATCACTGAGATGGCGGGCTTTTTCGTATAGATCGGGGGGCGGTTAGGGGGAGGATGAAAAGTTACCATTCAGAAATCCGGAATTGCAATGAGATACTGATCTACCTGTATTCCTTCCGGATAAATCGTTTGAATCCGTCGATGATTCCCGAAGCCCAGTGTGCCGTGTAGCCGAGATGCCCGCATTTTCCCGTTGTCCTGACAGCCCATAGTACTTCGCGTGTCTCCAGATCGAAGAATACCACCCAGGTGGTAGAAGCTTCTTCCGGTTTACTGAAGTTTTCCGGGATCAGAACAAGCCCCGTTCCGCTTTTCTCGGTGAGCGGGTAGCTTCTCACTGCCTGCACAACTGTATCGACAGGAAATGAATAACTGCGGTCAATGATCATAGTGGAAGCTGTCTGTACCGAGATGCTCCGGATGTCGTCCTGGCGGTAGACAAGTTGTTTCTTTTTCAACGCTTTCCTGATGTAGCCATCGGGTGACATTTCCTTCTCCACATAACCGATCCATGCGGGAGGATAGACGGTCCGGTAGGGTTGGTTGCGTGGGATCTTGTCACCATCAGTCACCTGGAGATGGGAACAATCGATGCCATAATAATACAGGGGATCGCAATTCAATACGGTCTGCCGTTCATGGATGATGCCCTTTCCGTGTGCCTCCTGAGCTGTAAGGATTCCCGGTAAAAGCCAAAGGAACATAGATACAAGAAGGCAACGGATCGACAGGTTCAGCCGCTGAATCACTTTTTCGCAGCTCTGAGACCTATAAAACAAGGTGTCAGTGCTGTCGCTCGAACCGTTCTTTCCCTTCCAGTTGTAGCTCTTACAGCCGCAATTTGTCGGATCGAACGGCGGGCAACATTCGAATTTGTTTGTCGGGATTGTCATTTGCATCCTTTTAATGCTACTAATATAGATAAAAGATCGATGTGATTGTTAGCTCAAAGATCAAAAATGAGAATAAAACCACCCTTCACCTCGTCACCGTTCCCGTCACGGTCAGGTTGATGCCGGGAATCACGGTGAGGGTTGCTCCGTTCTCGATCAGCAGGGCACCGCAGACCATCCCGTTGTCGCGAACCACAGGCATTCGGCTCACGCTCGCCGGGATCTTCACACTTTCGCCGGCGGGCACCCCGGCCGGATTCCAGTTCGACGGAGTGTTCCAGTTATCGCTGGTAGCCCCGGTCCATGTCCGGGTGTAAAAGGTTCCTTGCGTCAGGGTGGCCTGTTTCAGCACGATCTCGTTCCCGGGATCGAACGTCAGTGACAGCGGCTGCTTGCCGAACGACCACACGAATTCCTGGTAATTGGCGGTATTCATCACCCGGATCAGCGAGTCGGTGTTGTCCTGGAAGTGGATTTTTACGATGACCGGCATCTGGAAGTAAGGAGTGTTGGTCTGGGTCTGCTTGACCAGGAACCGCACATCCCACTGACCGGAAGCCGGGGTTTCGATGCAGTACTGGTTGGCATAAACCGGATGGTTGGCTGTATAGATCCACTGGTTAAAGAACCAGTCGTAATCCTGGCCCGTGACGAGGTTTACCTTGTCGTTGAAGTCGGCGATGGTGGCTGCGTGGAAACGGAAATTGGTATCGGCGCTGTATGCCTGGAGGGTTGCAAAGAAAAGGGGATCGCCCAGCGTGTATCGCAGCTGATGCAGGACACAGGCGCCTTTGCAGTAAGTGATGGCGTAATTGAACAGGACGCCGGTGGAAGGGGTGGTGACGGCCCAGGCAGGATTGGAGATCGCCCATCCGGGATTGGCCGACAGGTAATACGATGCGTCGCTGTTAACTTCGTTTTTATAGGCGGAATAACCGCCGGACCGTTCCCACCAAAAATCTTCCGACCAGGATGCGAATCCCTCGTTGAGCCAGATATCTGCCCAGGTGCCGCAGGTGATCATGTCGCCGAACCACTGGTGCGCATATTCATGGGCGATGAGCCATTCGCTCCAGCAATTGGGGCAGATGCTGGTCAGCGTCTGGTTTTCCATTCCTCCCCAGGCGAATTGGTCATTCAGCGCAGCAAATCCGTTCTTCTGGAAAGGATGTTCACAGAAATGCTGGGAATACCAGTCGGTCAGCGGCTTGATCATCGATTTTATGGCCGACGGGTCTTCGCCGGGGTTGTAATAGAATCGCATCGGTACGCTGTCGGCCGGATTCGACGGCTTATGCCAGTAAACGATATCCAGGTTGTAGTTTACCCGTGACGAAATGACCACGAGGTAGGTGGCGACGTTGTGGGCGCTCACCCAGTGGTAGGTGAGGGTATCGCCCGAAAGCGAGGAGTCGGTCAGGGCCCCGTTGGATCCCATCCGGGCATTGGCCGGGACTTTGGCAGTCAGGTCGATCAGGGCTTTGTCGGAGGGCTTGTCCCAGCAGGGGAACCAGCACCGGGCTCCTTCGGGTTCGCAGTCGGTAAACACCATCCCGCCAGAGGCGTAGAAAGCGTTATCGGTGACATTCAGGTGCCGGTAGCTGATTTTAACTTCGGCCGTTTCTCCGGGAAGGTAGGTGCGGTTGAGGGTGAGGGTAAGCTGGTTGCCGGTATGGGTGAAAGTCTCGGCTGCAAGTCCCACCGAGTCGATCACCAGGGAAGAACTGACCGCGTTCAGCGTTAGGTGGGATAGCGACGAATCGGCCCGGAACCGCAGGATTTCAGAGGCCGTGAAATTCTTCGGGTAAGGG
>DAONFN010000164.1:0-7015 GCA_035403625.1 Bacteroidales bacterium | reverse complement strand
CAGTACTTCTCCGCGCCGGATCGGATCACCGGGTTGCTTCAACGGTTTGAAATTCACTGTACCGGTCAAATGCAGCAGCAGGTCATCGAGCCCCAGGCGCGCGTTTCCCGACCGTTCCATGAACATCCAGGTGTGATTCCTGTTAAAAAAAACGCCCTGCGGAATTCGCAACATCCTCTGCGTGACCCCGCCGATGACCTTCCGGATTCCTCCGGCCGCCCTGACATTCCGGTTCAGGATAAGGGTAAAAGGGACCAGCAGTGCAAGGAATGCAATAATCACCAGGTATTCAATACCCTTTGTGGCGAAAATGTCTGAATAACTGAATCCTTCCATGGTTTGACTTATTTAGGAGCCCGTATGGGGCAGGCTCCGGGAACAATTAAATGTTATCATGAGCCCATTCGGGCGGATCACGCAATACGGGCATCCGGTTAATGATCCAGCGGAAGATCCAGATCTCCGTGAAAATTACAGCCAGGGTTACCACCACCTCCATCCACGAGGGAATATACCGCACGGGCAGGTCCCATCGGAAACCGATCACGGTCACATTCAGGCGGTTCAGGATCACCCCGATCATCGTAATTACAGCAGCCACGCGGATCATCACCACATTGCTCCGGCGATAGCTGATAAAAAACAGGATCATGGGCAACAAAACGAACCCGATCATTTCTGTCATGTACCAGTAGCCCATAGGGGTGCCGAGCAGGTCCCAGTGCCGGTTGTGCACAAACACCAGCATTTGCAGGAACAGGTAAGCGAACATCGCTCCGGCGCAGATTTTCGAGAGGCCTTTCAGAATCCCCTGCTGGGCCCTGTGGTTTTTCTCGCTGATCTGACTGAAAAATACCCGGTGGCTGATGGAACCTTCGAAAATGACCATGGAGAGTCCCGCAAAGATGCTGGAAACGAAGAACATGATCGGGATGAATTCGGAGTACCACAGCGGGTGGATCTTCTCCCTGGCCATCAGGTAAAGGGCTCCCAGTCCCGACTGGTGCAGGGTGGAGAGCGTAATGCCGAATATGACGGCCGCGATGGTCATCCCCGATAGTATTTTCCTTATCCGCGGGGCACCCAGCCATTCGGCGATGGCGGGAGAGAATTCGATCAGTTCGGCGATCATGTAAAGCAGGAAATGCCAGGCGACCAGAAAGAGAACCGAACTGGTACCGAAGCCATTCCCGATGATGGGGTTTATGACGTGCCAGGGGCGTCCCAGGTCAAGCAGCAGTGCGCCGGCGTAGAAAACATAAGCCAGGAAACCATTCAGCACCGTCACGCGCACGATGGAGTGGTACTGCTTCATCTTGAGGATGTAAACCATAAAGGTGATCACATAGGCGCCGCCGGCAAATGCTACGCCGGTCACCACGTCGAACCCGATCCATAATCCCCAGGGGATATCCTGCGAGAGGTTGGTGATGGAACCGATCCCTTTCCAGAACCGGATGACGATCAGCACCAGCCCGAGAAGCATGATCGGCAGCGACACGATGTTGAAAGGCGTCAGGAATTTACCCCTGGGTTTCATTTCTGCCAGCAGGAATCGCCACACCGGTTTGCCCTGACGCAACGCGGCGGAAGTTTCAGGATTGTCCATCTTCGTCGGATTGAGCAGGGTTATCATTTTTCGTGGCCTGGTGGATCCCCAGCAGAAGAGAAGGAACTAAGACAAAAATGGTCGGAACGCTGTAAAGAAATCCCTTGGTGAGCGCTGGGTAGGAGGACTGCTGCACGCCAGTGTTCAGTCCCAGTTCCTCGAAAGGTACTTTAGAGAGGTAGAGCCATCCGGTTCCGCCGGCTTCCCGTTCCCCGTAAATGTGATCGACGTACAGGTCAGGTTGGTCGTTGATCCGCTTTCTCGCTTCGCGGATGAGGTCCCTTCGCTTGCCATACAGGAGTGCCTCGTTGGGACAATTATAAGCACAGGCCGGGGGTTCACCCGTTTTCAGCCGTTCGAAGCACATATCGCATTTTTGGATCTTCGGATTCGGGCTGTGGTACTCGAATTTCGGACTGTCAAACGGGCAGGAGACCATGCAGTAACGGCAACCCATGCATTTGTCGCCGTCCCACGTGACCGGGCCCATCATTGTTTTATGCATCGCCTGCGTGAGGCAGGCAGCCACGCAGGCCGGCTCATTGCAATGCATGCACTGCCTTTTTACATACACTTCTCCCTTGGAAGACTTCAGGGTATTCACCACGGTGTTGCAGTTCTCGTTGGTCTTCCGGATGGGGGCGAGCCCCTTGCTTGGCGGTGGTTCGGGAAAACCATGTGCTTCGGCACAATCAAACTCGCACCCACGGCATCCTTTGCAACGCGTCGAATCATAAAGAATGCCATAGAATTCGATCCCTCCGTACCTGACGGAACCTGCTGAAAGTTCTTTGCCGACTGCCAGCGTTGCACCGGTCAAACCCAGGACTCTGAAGAAGCTTCTTCTGTTGATTCCCATAGTGCGTGGTTTTTCATGGATTACTTCTCGCGTGATGCCAGAAAAGAGGCCTGAAAATCTTCCCAGGCTTCGGGACCCAGTTCGGACAGTATTCCTTCTTTCAGGGTTCCACCATCCTGCATAGTCACCATCGCCAATTCCTGGGTGCCGGGATACCGGTGTAAAGCCAGAAAGTCGCGGAGACGGGCAAATTCCTCACGGATCCACTGCGAATATTTCTCCGCTGCCGAAAGAAACTGCATTTCCAGGTTCCAATTCACGGGCTCTACCGTGTATATCCACCCTTCAGAGTAGGGTGCACGGTTCAGCACGGACGGATTCTCTCCGATGACCGAATTGATGCCCATGATCGTGCCGGTTACCGGCGACAGGATGTCGAGGCGTTTCCCTTTTTGAATGAGGGAGAAGAGAAGTTCGCCTTTCCGGATCTTATCCCCGGCTGCTTTAAGTTCCACCCGGTGGACGATTCCTGTGACATGCTGAAGAAACCCGTCGATACCGATCCTGACGAAACCGTCCTTCTCCCGGAAGGCCCAGGTGTGAGTGTTATCGAAGTAAATGCCTCCCGGCATAGCAACCGATGCTTCATCGATCGTGGAGGGGATTTCCCGTCGGACGGCAACCGGCCTGCCGGCCTGGATCCCCCTGAAATAGCGGCCCAGGATCTCCAGGATAAAACCAGCCAGGGTAAAAGCGGCCAGGATCAGGAAAATAGTCCTGACAACGGTCCAGGCACTGCGGGTCTGCACGATCGGGATTGCGGGTGCTGCCGTAAGTTTATCCAGCTGCATCCGGCTTTCCCCCGGCACCAGGTCGCAGTATCCCTGGCTGGAAAGAAAACTCTGTCCGCCGGTCAGGAGCCACGAAAGGAATTCAGTATCTGTAGCCTTGCCGGGTGTTTCCAAAGCTGCGACAAAAATATTGCCGGTCAAGGCTTTAGGGTATTTGCCAATCCAGACGCCCCTTGAAAATTCTTCCGGGTTGTCGTAAATATTCTCCATGAAATCGATCTTTCCGTTTCCGTTTTTGTCGATCGGGACGATCCTGATTTTTCCCACCAGACCCGGTTCAGTGATCGCAGTAAGGTCGGCCAGCCGGCAGAACCCTAACCCATTCGGATCACCGGCGATGGCGGCTATAAGCTCTTTTCCGCTGTTCACACGGGTTCCTTCGGGAGTCACGACCTGTGAACGGGTAAAGTCTGACAGGCTCTGGGTGATTCCGTGATCGTCATAAGCATAGTATTTTACCAGTGCTCCCTGACCTTCTCCGGTCAGCCGTCCCCAGTTGCGCTGATCCGGATGGCCGAAAAACGCACTCCATCTTTCCGGCGACACTCCGTACTGGAGGATTCCGGCTGCCTGGGGATTGCTGGTGTTCATGACAGCTATGGTGACCATCCGCCCCACTACGATGCTCCAGGGAGTCCGGTCGGCCACGGCAGAATAGGCGTCTGCACTGAGAATCGCCAAACCGTCGGGGTTGCGCGTCAGCCACTCGCCTGCACCATTGGCAGCCGATTGAACGAGGTTGATTCGCTTGTCGGGGTACAACCGCTGAAATTCACCTGCCCACGATCCTGCAAGAGGATACAGATCCGGACTGCATAGCACGGTTGCCGCAGCTTGTTGGGAGGAGGAACCGGAACCGCTTCCGGTGACTTCCTGTCCGTTGACAATACCTGCACTGAGGAGCAGGAGAACGATGAATGAGGTTAGCGTTTTCATGGCAGAGTCGTTGAAATAATTATCTGACTCTATTCCAATAATGGTGCCAGTCCTGTTAATGTGCAGATAAACAATTAAATACGAAGAGTATGCTGATTTTATCAACAGAAGGAACTGTTTAATAAATCAACATAATTTTCAATAGATTGATTGATTTAATTGAAAATCAGATCAATGAGGGATGTGTAAAATATTTACACAGATGTTGAATAAATCAACACTAAAAACATTGAAGATAACTCGTTGGAAATAAGCAGTATGTTGGCTCTGCTACTATCGGATTACGATTTTCAGGGTACCGGCGGTCTGGCTGGTCACGAGCCGGAGAAGATAAATACCCGCCGGTATCGCCGACACGTTGAGCTCTTTCTCGTGGTTTTCGCATTCATTCAAACTCCCCCGCATCAGCGTGGTGCCCAACGGATTGATCAGCTCGTAATCGGCGGAAGGGTATGGCGGACGTATCCGGATCCGCAGGTGATCCCCGGCGGGATTCGGATAAACCTGGAAATAATCAGCGATTCCGGTTTCCGGGATTCCCACGCAGGCATCGTAGGAAAAGGTGATCGTAATCGTTCCGTTGTTCCTGCACCCGTTGGCATCGGACACCAACAGGCTGTATATCTGCTGATCGAACCCGATGCCGGTGGTCATGACACTCAGGTACCGGCTGGTAAACCCGTTCGACCAGAGATAGGCAGATCCCGCGTTACCACCATCGAGGCGCACCGTATCATAGATGCAAACCAGGGTGTCGGCCGGACCCAGATGGATCACCGGAAGCGGATAAACCGTGACGGAAGTCTGTCCGGAGAGCTGGTTAAAGCCATCATTCACAACTACATGGTAGGTGGTGGTTTGTGCCGGAGTGACAAACGGATCGGCCAACGTCGAAGAGAAACCTGCAGGGTCGGAGGTCCAGGTGTAGCTGTAAATGCCTGAACCGCCTCCGGATAGCGTAAAGAGCCTCGCAGTATCGCCCAGGCAGATGGCGGTTGGTTCGGAAACCGGGTTAACAGAGAGCGGGCCTCCTTCAATGGTGACGATCACCGGGTCGGGTGTGCTTTCACAACCGCTCGGGGAATCAGTCACCCGAAGGTAAAACATATGGGTGACGCCCAGATTGCCGGTAGAGGGTTCGGGAAGGGAAGAGAAAAATCCAGGGGGAACAGAAGTCCACGAATAGATATAGGGTCCATAGCCCCCACTTGCAGAGCCGTGCAGGGTGGTACTGGTCCCGTTTGGAATCACGACATTCGATCCCGCCTCGGCCACGGGTACTGGGTGAACCGTCACGATGGCCGTATCGTACACGGTATGGCTGCAAACGTCAGTCACCCTGACCGTGTAAGTGTTGGCGCCCACCGGCGGCACAACGGTAAGGATACTGTCGGTCCCGGGGACGTTCCACCGGTAGGTCAGGGGGGTAATGCCGCCGGTGGTGGTGGCATGCAGCGAGACTGTACCGCCAAAACACAGGCTGGTATCGGGATTCGGCACCAGGTTCATCGGGGTATAATCGTTGATATACACGGTGTCGCGTTTGATGGTGCCATCGCAGGAGATCTGGTTCAGGGTGAGGATGACGGTTTTTTCACCTTCCGGGATGTTGTCGGGAATGGGATGGATGATCACGTTGATACTGTCCTCTCCCGGAGGAAATACCACATAATCATCGATATGCGTGTAATCGGAGCCGTTCACTGCAGTCCCGCTGATCAGATAATTCACGCGGTAGGCATAATCCACCGGAGCCATCAGGCGGAAATTGACGGCCACGTCGTTGCAACTTTCCACCGCGACATTACCCAATAGCGGGACCGTGCTGTTGTTGCTCATCTCCACTCCCGGGCTGCTGAAACTGTTTTCTTCGAGAAAGACGCCGGAGTCGTACGATTTATCAACCGCATCGCCAATCGCCAGTTTAATATGGTAGGTGCTACAGGGCTGGACTACATACCAGGCAGTGAAAACATAGGTAAGTCCGTCATACTGGTAGTTTTGACCATTGGTATTCGTCCAGCGGGATGCCGTATTGGCGCATACATTATTAATGGTAACATAGTTGTTCAAAGAACCCGGCATCCGGGCAATGTTCACCGCGTTGTTGGTGAATGTCCCTGTGATGCCGGGACCACTCAGGAAAAAACCGAATGCATCATTGAACTGGTTGCAGTATTCGAAAAACTCCTCCGACCCGAAGACGTAACGGAAACGGACGGTATCGAACTGGGGGACGAAATCGAATTCGATCACGGCTTTGTCGTAGGTAGTCGAACCCGAAAGGGTGGTGAGATCCGGATCGCCGGGTCCTAAGACCTGGAATCCCGCCGAACCTGTATTGTTCGGGCCGATGGCGATGCTTGCCTTACCCGAGGTCATCAGGATGCCCCCACTGAGCCCGAGTTGCGTGGTGGCAGTCCCGGCCGCCGAAAAGGTCCCGACCTGGTTGGAGGTAATGGTGGTCGATGCTCCATTGAAGGTTACGTTGCTCACCGTCACCCCGGCCCCGACCAGGTAATTCTGGATAAGTTGTTCGGGGGTCAGGTTCATGGACGAACCCTGTATTACAGTGAGTTGAGCCCAGCTTACCAGGGATGGCATCATCAAGGCCATCCATACACACAATATGCGGCAGAAAAAGGATATCCGCCGGATTTTTTTTCTGCCTTCCTTCATCGATACAAAGGTATGCTCTTCAGCGGATTTTTCTTCCAGAGCCCTGATAATATCTTTCGACTGATCAGCTTTGCAAGAAATTGCAAACCTGATCGCTCAGTATAGATAACCAGAACGATAGAAAACGGAGAAGAAGAGGGA
>DAONFN010000163.1:0-7019 GCA_035403625.1 Bacteroidales bacterium | reverse complement strand
AT
The DNA here is from genome assembly GCA_035403625.1 of Bacteroidales bacterium. Classification (GTDB taxonomy): domain Bacteria; phylum Bacteroidota; class Bacteroidia; order Bacteroidales; family FEN-979; genus CAIVAT01. The sequence continues at coordinate 7,017 of DAONFN010000163.1, read as the reverse complement.
GAACGCTGCGCCGAGTAATGCGCCAGTGGCAAAAAATCTTCCTTTCCCGGCGGAGGTGCCCATGAAAGGATGGGTGAAAGCAAGGATAAACACGGAACTGTGATGCGGAACGGTTCCAATAGCTAAAAGCCGGTACGGAAAGGTGATGACGGGTGATCTGCAATCGGATGAAATCAGGGATAAGGCCCGTCCGCGAACTTAGGGCAAATTTTCAATTTCCTATCTCCCGAAGGAACTTTCCCCTGCGGAAAGATTAAAAAACGGGGGTTCAGGGTTTCTTCGGCAGGCTGAAATAAAAGGTGGCTCCCTGCCCGGGTTCGGCTTCGGCCCAGATTTGCCCGCTGTGTTTGTGCACAATACGCTGTGCATTGGCCAGCCCGATGCCTGTCCCTTCAAAGTCATTCCGGGAATGAAGCCGCTGGAACACACCAAAGAGCTTGTGTGCGTATTTCATATCGAATCCGACCCCGTTGTCGCGGATGTAAAACACCAGGCGGTCGTTTTCCTCTTTGTATCCGATCGAAATTTCAGCCGGTTGTTTGAACTTCGAGTATTTCACAGCATTTTGGATGAGGTTGACCCAAACCTGTTTGAGCAGGGAGTAGTCGCCGACCACGACCGGCAATGCCCCGACCGACCATACGATTTCCCTGTTCTGAATGTCGGGCCGGATCTTTTCCAGTACTTCGTTCACCAATACGGCCATGTCCAGTGTCGTTTTTTCAAGCATCTGCCGCCCGGTCCTGGCAAAGTCGAGCAGGTCATCGATCAGGGTACCCATCTCGATGGATACCTTCCGTATGGTGACAATGTAGTACCGGAGGGCTTCGGGCAGATCGTCAGGCAATTCTTCGTTCAGCAGTTCGACGTACCCGTTAATATGGCGCAGCGGCGCCCGCAGGTCATGTGAAACGGAATAGCTGAAGGCTTCCATTTCCTTGTTGGCGTATTCGAGCTGGGAGGTGCGCTCCATCACCCGGTGTTCCAGCTCGTTGTTCAGGATACGGATCTTATCTTCCGCCCGTTTTTGCTCGGTGATATCGCGTACCTGGGTGTAGAGTCTCGTTTTATTCACCAGCCGGATCGGTCCTGCAATGATCTCCACCTCCCGGATCTCCCCTCCGGAAAGGCGGTGCTGAAATTCGAAAGGGTCGTGCATCCGGGAACTTTCCGTTTCCAGGAGGACAGGTATGAGTGCGGCGTCAGAGACCGTGAGGTCGTAGATGCTTTTCCGGCAGAGTTCGGTGTGTGTGAGCCCGTAATAACGGCAGGCGGCCTGGTTTACCTCTTCGATACTGCCGGTGCGGGGATTGATGAGCAGGTTGACTGAAGGATTATCGAAGAACAAGGCCCTGTAATGGCTTTCGCTTTCGATGCGCTGCGCTTCGGCAAACCGGAGCTTTTTCATATGGCTTTTCACCAGTACATAGAGGAACCCGGAAGTGACCAGGATGAAAAAAGTTCCCTTAAGGGTCTGGAAGTGGGTCAGCAGGCTGTCGTTTACCACAAGCACGTCCAGCGTTTCATCCGAAAAGAGGATCCAGAGGAATCCAAAAATCAGGTACATGAACGTGATCCGGTATTCGAATTTGATGGTTGGGAGAATATCCAATGATCGCAGTTTCATAGGTCGATTGTTTTTCGGTAACGGACCATTCGAAAAACATGGGGATAATTCCCAAAACTACAAAATTTCGCCCGGGAATCAAACTTTCCTTTCGGGAAAGGGGAAAATCCCATCCATCATTCCTCAGGCACTGTCCCGGCCGGTTTGGGGGCATATCTCAGGATGTTGACATGTAAAGACAGGAAGCTGCGATTAAACGCAACAGGTTGTGTGAGATTATGCCTATATGCCCGCACACCCCGGCGGGTGCAGCAGGAATGATGATCTAACTTTTTCCGTCCGGTCCTGTAGTATCATTCACGGAATGCATTACTTTTGAGAGAACATAATCATCATCATGCCCCGACCGGGCCGGATGAGTTTCATGCAACCTCCTCATGAAAACCGAACAACCGCTCCTCTGCCCGGCCGGTGAATGGATTCTCAAACACATTCTCACCCTGCTGCTCACAGCGATAACGACCCTGGCCGCCACCGGGCAGTCGCTGCAGTTGGTGCGGTATTCGGAGAATGACGGGCTCAGCAACGCCCTTGTGAAATCGGTGGCCACCGACCGCAATGGGCTGATCTGGGTCGGCACCGACGGAGGCCTCTTCTTTTTCGACGGGCATGAGTTTTCCCCCTACACGGGCGACTTGCCGAGTCCGTACGTCAAATCGGTTTTCTGCCGGAAGAACGGCGACATGATCGTGACCACCGACCTGGGGGTATTGGCCGACGAACGGCATGGCAGCCACCCGGCTCCCGGGTTGTTGTTCAAAGGCTCTGTTCAGCAGGTCGATTCCCTTCTCTGGTTCCCGAAAACCTGTTACGAGGATGGCCGTGGAAGGCTCTGGTTCGGGGATAACCGAAAGATTTACTGCCTCAACGGAAAGAAGTTGCACACGTACAATCCCGGCGAAAAAGCATGGACCAATAATTTCCAGCGCTCCTTTTCCTTTGCGGAAGACGGCAACGGCCATTTGTTCAGTTTTGCGGAACCCGGTTGCGTGTTTCGGTTCAACGCGGCGGAGGACCGGTTTGAGGAGGTCAGACTGCCGTTTGCACTTGCCAACATTGAGTATGCGCTGTCGATCGACCGGCAGGTCATCCTCGTTGCCACGCGCACCGGTCTGGTAGAATTTACAGCCGGTGACAACGGCCAGTGTACAGGACTGACAAAGATCCCCGGCAGTCCAGAGGTTTCCTGCCTGTTCCGGTATGCCGACGGCAGTTTTTACGCCGGTACCTGGTCGGGCGGACTCTACGACATTCACCGCAACAACGGGCGGTACTCCGTGACCCACCTGGACGAGATCATGGAGAAGAACATCAACGCCATTTCAGAAGGTTCGGAGGGAAACATCTGGATCGCATCCGATAACGGTCTTCTGCTCCTGCGACGAAACCTCTTCTCCTCGCTTTTCCGGCAGGTCACCGGCAACTATATCCAGTGTATCTCCGGGGAGGAAATAGGGAAGGTCTATTTTTGCGACGGGCAGAGCGTTTACCTTTCCGTATCAGGAAACACCCCCTATCCTCCTGCATCCGTTTCGACGGTCAAACGGGCCGGGGCGATGATCCTGCAAGCTGTCCCGGCCAACGGAGGAATGTGGTACTCCGATGTCAACGCCCGTATCTGGTTCGAAAAACCAGCCGGATCGGTTCTCCGGAAATTCGATTTCTCTTCGCTCGGCCATGCCGTTTTTTACCTCTTGCATGACCAGGCCGGGGACCTGTGGGCCATCCAGGACCAGAATACCTCGCTGATCCGGATCGACACCGATTTCGTGGTTCATACTTACGGGAGGGCGGAAGGCATCACTTCCCGGCCGCTTGTTATTGCCGAGGATGACCGGGGCCGGATTTTCGTCGGCGGCATGGCCGATACCGCTTACCTTTTCGGTTTTGACCGGATGAAGAACCGGTTCTCCAACCTGAGCCGGCCGATCCGCTTCGAGCACAACATCGATATCAACATCAACGACCTGGCGTGCGGGAAAAACGGGGAGTTGTGGCTGGGCTCCTCATTCGGGCTTTTGCGTTACAACCACGGGGAGATCACGCGGACCGACCTGGGCGCCATAACCGGATCGTCGGTGAAGGCGGTCGCAATCGATGCCAACCGGAATATCTGGATCGGCAACAGCAGCGGGCTGCACCTGTATGCGGGGAACGAATTGCTCTCTTTTGATGAACGGTCGGGCCTCTCGTCGAAAATCATCAACTACCGGTGTCTGCACGTGGACCTGTACAATCGTCTTTGGGTCGGTACCGTAGAAGGAGTCATCATCTCAACATCGCTGGAAGCGCCCCGCAAGACCGTGACCCCGGTGATCTTCACCCTCCTGCTGAACAACGAACGGGAGATCCCCTACATGGTTTCAGGGACGTCTTTCAACGATCGTTCCTTCGCCACCCTGAAGGCGGGGGTACTTGACTATCCGTACATCGATTTCCGGACGGAGATGTTGCTTCGCGGGAGAGATTCGGTGTGGCAGCCGGTCCCCCGGTCGGGGTCGATCATCCTGGCCAATCTGGAACCCGGGAAGTACACCCTTCTCCTTCGTTCCAAGAAGACCGGCAATTACCTGACGAGCGACAGTCTCCGCTGGGATTTCACCGTGACCCGGATCTGGTACACCCGCGGTTGGGTGATCTTTTGCATGGGGGTGGCAGTGCTTCTTCTTTTTTGGCTGGGCCTCCGGCTGAACACCTTGAATCTGAAGCGGTACAATGAGCGGCTGGAGCGGGCCATCCGGGAGCGGACCCGGGAAACCCTGATCCAGAAAGAGCGGATCGAAGCGCAGCATGCCAGTATCCTGCTGAAGAACGAGGAACTACGGCAGGCCAACATCAGGCTGGAAGCGGCCAAGGAGCTGGCGGAAGAGGCGTCGGAAGCGCAAAAGAAGTTTCTCTCCGTGATGACCCACGAGTTACGGACACCGTTGAACGCGGTGATCGGGGCTTCGCACCTGCTGATCCGGAACAATCCCCGGCAGGACCAGTACGAGGAGTTGCAGATCCTTCGCTTTTCGGCGGAGAACCTGCTCTCACTGATCAACAACATCCTGGATTTCACCAAGATAGAAAGCGGTAAGGTGATCCTGGAGAAGATCGGGTTCAACCTGCACAACCTGGTGGAAGAGATCGTTTCGGCCATGAAGATCCGGGCGAAGGAAAAGAACATCCGGCTGGGCTGCCAGATTGATCCGGAAGTCCCGACGCATGTGATCGGCGATCCGCTGAGGCTTTCGCAGATCATCAACAATCTGATGGGGAATGCCCTCAAGTTTACCGAGCGGGGTACCATCGACATCCGGCTGACGCTGGCCCGGCGAACCGGTGAGGAGGTGGTGGTTGATTTCCTGATCTGTGATACCGGGATCGGGATGTCGAAAGAGACGATGGAAAACATCTTCGATCTCTTTGTACAGGGGAGTTCGGAAACCACCCGGAAATACGGAGGAACAGGGCTGGGGCTGGTGATCACGAGGAAATTGCTGGAACTTTACGACAGTGAGATTCGGGCGGAAAGCGAGCCGGGCACGGGAACCTGTTTCAGCTTTTCCATCCGTTTCCCGGAAGTCACCCGGCCGGAAGATATTGAGTCGGTTGACAAAGAGGCCTATGCTTTTACTCTTTTCCGGGGGCAGTCCATCCTCCTGGTGGAAGACAACCAGGTGAACCGGATGATTGCCATGAAGTTCCTGAAAGAGTGGAACCTGGCGGTTGAATGCGCCGAAAACGGCCGGGTGGCTCTGGAGCGGATACGGGAAGGCGCTTTCGACCTCGTGCTGATGGATATCCAGATGCCTGAAATGGACGGTTACCAAGCCTCTGCTGCGATCCGGGCGATGGGTGAGGAACCCTACACTTCGATCCCGATCATTGCACTCACTGCCGCGATCCGGTCGGATGTGTCGGAAATGATTTTCCAGTCGGGCATGAACGATTTTATCTCAAAACCGTTCAACCCCGTGGACTTGCACCAGAAGATCAAAAAGCATCTGGAGAGCTGATCAACCGCCGGCCAGCCGTTTTCCGTATTCGGAAAGTTCGAGGGTCCATTCGTTACAGGCGGCCACAAGTTTGGGAAAAACCTCGTCCATCCGGTCTTCCTGCACCTTTTTCCCCATAAGTTCCAGTTGCAGGGCCAGGTTCCCGGCCTCGGTTGCCCCGAACTGGTTGCAGGTATATTTCAGGGAATGGGCAAGATCATCCACTTTGTTGTAGTCCTTTTCTGCCACGGCCATCTTCAATCCGGTGATCAGGTTCGTGCAGACAGGCAATGCTTCCCCGATAATCTGGATCAGTTCGTCCTTGCTCAGGATACCTAAATAACTATGAAACAGTTTCCAGTCGATCATATTTTCGTTTCGCTCCAGTATCCATCAGGCCCGGGGATGTTTCGCACCCTAACGGCGAAAGTAGTAAAAATGACGACACAGAAAGTATTTTTTCCGGAAATCCTTTGATATAATTGATGTTGTATATTTGTTTGTACAGACAGGGATACAGTACAACCACATCTGGTGTCTGAATAAATTGCTGAATTATGAAGGTGCAAAGAAAATTCACCCTTCTGTTCGGTTCCCTGCTTCTCTTCGCCTTTCTTATCCCGGCAGGGTACCAGTTCGTCCGCTACAAGGAGCAGGAGTATTACCTGCGTTCCAAAATTCAAAGTGATAAAATCATTCTAGAAAAGGTACTTCAGTTCAAGGCGGAAGGATTTCTCAAGCCCACCCGCGACAATGCGGCCTGGGATGAGATGGTGACACTGACCAGGAGCCGCGACACGGTTTGGGCCAGGAAGAACCTGGGGTCGAGTCTGTCGATTTTCGGTATGAGTTACCTGGGCGTTTATACCTGCGACGGGAAAAAGATCTTTGCTGTTTCGGATTCGACCACCCCTTTGCTGCATTTTCTTCCCGGGGAGATCGAAAACCTATCCGGGTCCGGGGAGAATTTATCCACCTTTTTCGTAATCAATGGGAGTTTGTTCGAAGTGTTTGCTGCCTCGATCGTTCCGGCAGTTGATAACTTTCACCGGGGCAAGCCCAACGGCATCCTCGTATCGGCCAAGAAATGGGACAGCGCCTATCTTGGTGAACTGCAAAAGGCCACGGATTTCAAACTGGCCGTCCATTTCCCCCCCTACACGGATGCCTTTAAAGCGGATGATGATTACGAAAATGGGCTCATTGAATTCAAGGACCGGAAGGGAAACCCGGTTTTTTACCTGGCTTACCGGAACCAGCAACCGGTGGATTCGGGGCTTATGCAGTTTACACAGATCGTGCTGATCGGCATCGGCATTTTCTCTTTCCTGCTGGCTTTGGTTTCCGCTCTTTTTACGCGGTGGTTTTCACGTCCCATGCGCCTGGTCACCGAGAGCCTATCCCTTTCTT
>DAONFN010000162.1:0-7084 GCA_035403625.1 Bacteroidales bacterium | reverse complement strand
CGCATCCTGCTTAATTCAGTGACTGCTGACTGCTGACTGCAGACTGCTGACTGCAGACTGCAGACTGCTGATTGCTGACTGCCGACTGCTGACTGCCGACCGCAGACTGAGTACTTCCCAATCATTTTTCCCTGTTTTTCCGGAAGGTTTTCCATGCGCCGTATCCGGCCACGAGGGCGAGTGAGACGGCCAGTCCGCCGTCGAGCGGGGCGCCGCCTCCGCCTTTTCCCTGGTTACCGGCCGCCCCATGGCTGGGTGGCGAGGGAGGAGTCTGGGCACCGACGATAAGGGGCATACCGGTCATCCCGAGGATGGCGACGGTCAACAGGATACGGTTCAATCTATTTTTCATGTTTGTCGTGTTTTCATTTTAGCCGGCCGGGATGCGCTGCAGCACCTCCCGGCCGGGGACCGGAATATCTTACCGGATCAATATTTTCCTGTTCGTGGTCTGCTGGTTCGTCACCACGCTGACGATGTAATATCCCGAGGGGCCGTTGACCGATATCTCAGCGGAGGTTCCCGAAACGGTCTTCCGCAGGATTTCCTGCCCGAGGATGTTGCTGATGATCACGGTGCCGTTCAGCCCGGCCGGGTTGGCCACGTGGACGGTGCCACCGGTAACCCAGATGCTGAGCGGCGTTTGGATGTGCGACGCCCCTGTGCCGGAGATCTCTCCGAAGTGAAGGCGGAAGCGTTCTTTTGCATCGCCGGGTGCGCCGTTGAAAGCGTAGGCCGGGTTTGACCGCAGTTCCTGCGTGGCGCCGGTTTTCGTGTCTTCGAGGTACACCTTTCCGGCCAGGGTGAAGTCGGTGATGTTGGCAGCGGTGAGGGTATAGCCTGCGTCGGTTCCCGCCTTGACGCTGACCGGCACCACGAGGTCGCCGGTGGGCTGGGTGTAGCGGGCGATGGAATAGGAATTACCGGCCATGGGCGACCACATCTCGGGCGCCTCAGGCACGATGCTCATCAGTTTCTCGCTGCCGCCGGGAGCCGAAGCCGGATCGAAGGCCACGAGCATTTCGTCGCTGTAATCGTTGGCGTTGGTGGTCAGTTTAAACCGGAGGATGCTGTTTTCGGTGTTCGCTTCCTTGAGCCATGGCTGTGAGCTGTGAACCCTGACATTGTCGTTCATATTGAAATTGCCTCCCCCCAGTTTGGTCTGAACCAGGAATGCCTGTCCCGGGGCAATGTATTGACTTAGCCATGCTGAACTGCCCCCCGTGGAAGAATTGTACACTCCATAATTTCCGGTGTTGTCGTTATAGATCCAATAGTCATATCCGCCACCGTTGAGCGTATCGCCTCCCCTGTCCCATCCGGTGGATGCTTTCCAATCGATCGAGGAGGGATAGGGATTTCCAACAAGGTAGAAAGTGTTTAATTTATTGAAGGCCAATGTCTGGTTTACGCTACCCTGGTTCAGGGTCCCGGTGAAGGAATGGGTTGTGGCAGCCCAATTGACTCCGGAGTATGCGGCAACATATCCCCTGCCGGGTGTCATCGTCGGAGGTGTGTTAGTGCCGAACCCTGCATCGGCTCCTGCAGCATCAACCAATCCGCTGTTGTAACTGCCGTCGCTTTTCCTCAGATTCACCCAATAATACTGGCCGTTCAGGCTTTCGGTGGGGTTGAGGTAATAGAAATCCCAGTCCCATCCCGAACTGCCGAAGGGAGGGGCAGGTGCGAACGCGGTCCAAATCGTCTGGCCGGATACAGGTGACGAAAGGAAATGCCATTTCTGGTCATTGTTGATGTAGCGCTCGACCGTGGCGGGAACGTTGGCGGTAGAATGGATCAGCGACCCGGTTCCATCCGCGTCGGACTTGATCACCAGTCCGCTGTTGCCGGCGCTGTTGGTGAGGGTGCCGGTGACGGAAAGCGAACCGTTCTTGGCGATCGTAAGCGACCGCGAATTGTTTATCGTACATTCAGCGACGGTCACCGCTGTTGAAATCGTAGCAGTGCCATCAATGATAACCGTCGATGTTGTCCCGGGTACCACGCCTGTGTTCCAACGAGCCGTCTCAGTCCAATCACCGGTACCGGAAAAGGTGGGGATTGGTCCGACTATATCACTCCAGGACGTTGAAATTCTGATGCCATCAATCTTCAGTGCAGCTCCGGAACTTGAGCCCCCCTGACGGAGCGCAACAGACCCAACTTCGGTCAGATCCGCTCCTGAGGCATCGGTATTAGCTATCCAGCCGGATAAAGGCACTGCGGCGTTCAATGCCGGATTTATATAGATCGCAGATATATCGTTGGAGGTACCGTTCACAATTTCAAATTTCAACACAACCAAATAGGTGGTATTCAGTGCGTAAGAGAAAGCGGTATAGTTAACCGTTGTAGTGGATTGAGCAACTCCGAATGCAAGGTTATTGGATGCGTCCCTTTTAACGAAGACGCGACCCCTATAAATTGTAGTCCCGATGACAGTCTGTCCGAGGTGGAAGAAATAATCGCCCGATAATGATGCCGAGGTTACGTTGACAAGAAAAGAGGCAAAAAGTGTGCCTGAGGTCTGGGCCGTAAAGGTCCTGTTGACATCTTCTCCAGTGGCAGCCATTGTCACTTCATTTCCCACCCCGGAGGACAAATAACCCGGGTAACTTATAGAATTAGAAGATACAGCAATGGGAGCGGTGCCGCCTGAACTATGGGCTGTCCAGCAATTGTTGGTCAATAATGAAGACGTTGTGTAATTAAAATCTTCAACGTACGGGAAAGAACCATATGAACATGTAACAGAACCACTGCAAGTTACATTGTCAGAAAGCGTTCCGGAAGTAATGCTGATGTTTTCACTGTTGTAAGTACCCATCGATAATCCGGCCTTGAGTCTTACATATATCGTTGTTGTAGATACTGTTCCTCCACTTTGAGTCAATGTTATAGGTGTTGTATATCCAGATCCTGATGTCAACGAAATTTCATAATCGGTTGCGGCAGTAATGGATATGTCACTCGTTAAATTTAACCCGGAAATCGTAAATGGTTTTTCACTGGATGGCCCGTTTCCCTGAGCATAGGTAAAACCGGTGAGTGAATTGGTGGATAAGCTAATCGAAGGTGCCGGGGCTGGAATATTAAACGAATTGGATGTTATCCCGGTCAGTGATCCGCATGAAAAACTAATGGTTGCACCCGTCACAGCAGAAGCGCTGGTCGCCGTCAAACCACTGAACGTGGCCGTGCCACTGACCCCGGCAACCGATGTTGTTCCCCCAAGAGTCCAGGTTCCGGCACCCACGGCAGCAACAACCGAAGCGGTACTGGCGGTTGTGTTGCCGTACTGGTCCTGGATATAAACGGCAGGTTGTGTCGCCAGGGATCCTCCATTGACTGATGGGGCAGCCGGCTGAGTTTTCATCCCAAGCTTGTTATCAGCCCCGGCATTGATCTGCTGGGTGACGGTTGCGTCGTTGTAACCCGTGGCCACCACTGCAACCGATTTTGATCCGGCCGTGGTCAACAACGAATTTCCATTTGAGGGCTTCAATTGCAAATTACCTGAAGTGAGCGCATAATCCCCTGATGCAAGGGCTGTGCCGCTAATTTTTACAGAAGTGACCGCATTTCTCCAAGTCAGATTTTCCGAAAAGGTGATATCAATAGGGTGATCGACATCGTTATTTGTAATATCAGCTGTCAGCGTCGGAGGAGTGCTACCACCTGCTGAAGTTGCAGTAACTGTAAATGTTGATCCATTTTTAAACCGAACCGTAGTACCAGAACTTGCACACCCATAAGGAATAAGATAGATGTCAACTGAAGTACCTGCAGAAACGCTTACCGAGCCAGAAAAACTTAGAGAAATGCTTGATCCAGATCCGGATTGACCAGTAGTACCAAAATCAGTAGCCGTTCCTCCATTATTCACACATTTGATCGTAAAATAGGCAGTGTTACCGGTACCACTTGTTGTGGCAAGCCAAGTGATATTTGAAAGAGTAAAATTATGTGATGCGTCAGCTGTAATCGAGACCTTATAAAACTTATTGTTTGAATAACCTGTCTCAGCACTTGCACTATTAAATAAACTTCCACTAATCCCATCAGTAGCTGATGAACAGGTGACCCCCGACCCTCTTGACCAATTTGAAAAGGAAACACCCGTTGGCGGGGTAGTCCATGTTGCTGTTGGTGTTGCTGGACAAGTAACAGATGCCCCACCTCCGACAGTAACAATTGTTTGCCCCCACCCCTTACCAGGCATGAGGAGGGTGATCATGAACAATGCCAGGGCTGGCAGGAGGATTCGGGCGGGGGTCGTGGTTGGTTTCATAGGCGGTTGGTTGATTTTCCGAAGATAATGGTTCCATCATCCAGGGTCGCCTGAAAACTCAAAATGTTATGCTTCAGCCTTATCCGGAAAATGGAGTGCGTAAAGTTAATACCTTTTCCGGAACGGAAAACAGAAGGGAAGAAAAAAAGTGACGAGTGACGAGTGACGAGTGACGAATGACAGGGTTATCCTGTTACTCGTCACGCGTACCCGCTACTCAACAAATACTTTCCGGGTCGTAACGCGGCTGGAGGCCGTTACGGTGAGTATGTAGTAGCCTGCGGGGCCGTCGATGTTCAGCACGGTGGAATGTCCGGAAAGTGGCAGGCTGAGCATCTTCTGGCCCAGGATGTTGTACAATGCGGCGGTGCCTTCGAGGCCGGCCGCGGTGGTGCTGACCAGTCCGATGGCGTGGCCCGATACCCGTACCGAGAAGCCCGGTTGGGCGCCGGGATCGCCCGTGCTGTAAGGTCCCGCGAAACGCAGGCGGAGCCGTTCGGGCGGGTCGGCCGGCGAGGCGGTGAAGGTGTACACGGGGTTGACTTTGAGCTCTTGCGAGCCACCGGTCTTCAGGTCGTCAAGGATCACGGTTTTGGCCGTGTAAAAACGGTTGGCCCCGACCGCAGTAAGGGTGTAGGTCGAAGCGACTCCCGCCCTGACCCGGATCGTCACGGTGGAGGTTTCATCCACCGACGGCAGCCGGTCGATCGAATAGAATTTGTCGCCCCGCACGGCACACAGCTCGGGCGCCTCATCGACGATGCTCCAGAATTTCTCCGATCCGCCGTCGGCAAAGGCCCTGTTCACCGCCACGATCATCTCGTCGCTGTAGGAATTGGCCTGGGTGGTGAGTTTCAGTTGAAGCTGGTTGTCGGCTTCTTCCGAGGATTTCAGCCATGCCTGGGTCGAATGGACCTGTACCGCGCTGGTCATGCCGAGGTTGAAGGCGGAGGAGGCTTCGACGAAGAAGGCCTGCATCGGGGCGATGTAGCGGCTCACGTCGTTAGTGCCGTCGCCCGAGGCAGAGTTGCACACGCCGTAGTTGCCGGTCGCGGGGTTGAAGATCCACATGTCGTACCCGCTGCCGCTGGTGATGAGTCCCGAGCGCGACCAGCCGGAAGGAGCCTGCCAGTCGACGGCCGAGGGATAAGGATTGCCCACCAGGTTCCAGGGATTCGAGGGGAGGGAGACGGCCACGCTTTTACTTCCGAAGTTGAGGCTCCCGGTAAAGGTATGGGTAGTGCCGGAGTATTCGGGCGCATAGGCGGCCAGGTATCCGCGGCCCGCCTGGAATTCGGCTTTGTTGTCGCCGGGCAGGGTTCCGAAACCGGCGTCATTGCCGGCGGCTTCCACGGCGGCGTCGTTGTAGTCGCCGTTCGCTTTGCGGAGGTTCACCCAGGGAAGGTAACCGGTGGAGGTCAGGCAGTTGGGATTCCAGTAGTAGAGGTCCCATTTCCAGCCCGAGGCGCCGAAATTGAGCGGCGTGCCGGTGGGGGCCGGGGCGAAATCCGGCCAGATGTCGGCGCCCGAGAGGGGTGTCGAGAGGAAATGCCAGCCGTTGTCGTTACCGATATACCGTTCGGCCGAGGTGGTACCGGCGACGGTGATGCCGCCGGATGCGTTGTAGTCGATCAGCGAGCCGGTGCCGGCCGAGGTGGAACGGAGGGTCAGTCCCGCCGTGCCGGTGGTGACGATCGCGGCGCCGGATTGCACGGTGAGCGAGGCGCCGGGTTGAATGTAGATCCCCTGGGCGTGCAGGAGGTTCAGGGCAGGTGCCGCTGCGAAAAGGCAGAGTAGCACGGCCGCCGGTATCCGGAGAAAAATCCATTTCATCCGGATAGGTTTTGGTCGGAGAGCAGCCATGGCGATCAGTGTGTGTCGGTCCACCAGTTGAGGTCGTCGATCGTCAGTTCGTCACCCGAACTGGACGATGTGACCCATATCTCAAAATAGTCATTCTTTGCCACATCTTCGAGGTACACATTGGTGGAAAACTGGAAAGATTGAGATCCGGCAGTGATGCGGACCGATGTTTCCCCGTACCGGGTAAGGGAAGCTGCCGATTGCGGGCTGGTGGCCGTATTTTTCACGATGGCAATATTTACTGTCTTGTTTGAGTTGTTGCAGCGGATATTACCCGAGATCAGGATGACGGCGTCGCGGGCATTGTCGGATTGGTAGGTAACCCGGTTGTTGCCAATAGTCCACTTGGTTCCGATGCTCGAAGTATTGGTGAAGTTGGCCCGGTACCAGTTGCTGGAACTGCCAACTGTAGTGGTGGTTGTGTTATTGGCCAGGTGGATGGAACAGTGTGGCCGGCCGGAGGGCACACCGGGATTGTTTTCATAGAAGATATTGGCGTCGCGGGAGTTGGCAAAGTCGAACCCGCTGCCGAAGGTCCCTACGTTGTTGAACGAATTTCCCTGGATGATCATCGATGCATAGTACGGGGAGGTGGAGGAAGGGACATAATAGATGCCCGTTTGCCCGGTGCTGTTGTAGAAGTTGCAGTTAGCGATGGAGAATTCAGTACCCGTGCCGTAGGAATAGAGATGGATTCCCTTCGCGCAATTGGTGAAATCGCATTCCGAGATCTTGATCGTCACATCGTTCGATCCGGCGGCGATGTCAATACCGGAGGTCGTGCAATCATCGAAATCGGTTTCAAAGATCCAGAACTCGGAAGCATCGGTTACGTTGATCGCCTTGGTGAAACCGGCAAAGGAACAATCCTTGATCTCGTGGTATTGAGCAGTGCTCGCCGAGGCATTGATGCAGATACCCGCCGTCGTC
>DAONFN010000161.1:0-7094 GCA_035403625.1 Bacteroidales bacterium | reverse complement strand
GGAAAATTTACGAAAAGACTCTTCAGAAATTTAAACTGGGCATGGTGGGAAGTTCCGATCTCAACCAGCGATACAACCAATTCCTTACTGCGAACAGCGATTACATGCAGTCGATCTACACCCTGCTGAACCAGAAGATAAAACTGGCCCGCTTGCTCGAGAAACACTAATCCCAGATCTCCCGGTTATCTTTTCTTCGCCAGCCGGTTGGAGCGTCGCCTGCGAATCCCGGTGATCATACGGGCATCGATCAGAAGCATAGCAGGTACGAAAATCAAGGTCAGAAAGGTGGCGAAACTCAGCCCGAAGATGATCGTCCACGAAAGCGGCCCCCAGAACATCATGTTGTCTCCGCCGAAATAAAGGTGGGGATTGAGTTCGGTGAACAGACTGATGAAATCGATATTCATCCCCACGGCAAGCGGCACAAGACCTAGCATCGTCGCCGTTGCCGTCAGGATGACCGGGGTGATTCGGGTTTTCCCGGCCTGGATGATTGAGTCGCGGGTTTTCATGCCTCGTGACTTCAGTTCGTCAGCGAACTCGACGATCAGGATTCCGTTTCTGACCACAATCCCTCCCAGTGCTACGATCCCGAGACCGGTCATGATCACGCTGATCGACATCCCGAAGAACACAATTCCGAAAAGTACCCCGATCACGCTGAAGATGACCTCGCTGAGGATGATGAACGATTTGCTCAGGGAGCCGAACTGAGTGATCAGGATAAAGAAGATCAGGCCGATAGCAACGACCATTGCCTTTGAAAGGAACGCCATGGTGTCGGCCTGGTCCTCCCGTTCACCGGTCAGATTGATTTCGACTCCTTTCGGCAGTTGAAAGGATGGAAGCGAATTCTTGATCCTCGTCACAACTTCGTTGGCCGTGTAACCCGAAAGCACCTCGGAGGAGAGGGTGATCACCCTCTTCAGATTTTTCCGCTTGATGCCCCCATAGGTATCCTTGTATTGGAAAGTGGCTACGGAAGAGATTGGGATCTGCCGGAGCTGACCGGAATTCATGTCACGGTAAGTGATCCGGGAATTAATGATCTTGTTGATGTTGGTCCGCTCCCCGTCGGCAATCCTTAGCTGGATCGGGTATTCATCTTCATCCTCCTTGTACTTGGAGATTTCCTTTCCGTAGATGGCGGTCCGGAGCTCCAGGCCGATCTGGCCGAGCGACAGCCCTTCGCGGTTGGCCCTGACCCGGTCGATGTTGACAATGATCTCGGGCTTGTTTTTATCAAAGTCCGACTTCAGTTGTTCGATCCCAGGAATTCGCATCGAATCGAGATAATTCTTGAAACGCTCCGAGGTTGAGATCAGATCCTCGAGATTCTCACCCGCTATTTCGATGTTGATCGGTTTCCCGGTTGGCGGGCCGATCTTGTTCTTTTCTACAGTAATGGTTGTTCCGGGAATATCCTTCAGGCTGCTGCGGATCTGGTCCAGTATTGCCTGGGTCGAGGTGCCATGACGGTAGCGGCTTTCAACGAAATTGACGGTCAGTTTGCCACGGTTGGAGGAGGTGGAGCGATCGAAGAAGCTTTCACCTGCCCCAAATCCCACATTGGTTATAACCGACTCGATCACTCCTTTGTATTCGCGGAGTATGGGATCAATTCTATTTTCGGCCAGTCGCAATACCGAATCGGTCACCTTTTGGTCGGTTCCTTCGGGCATCCTGACGAAGACATTGACATACACCGGGTTGTTATTGGGAAAGAAAAGCACTTTGGGTTTTGTCACCCCGACCAGGAAAAAGCTCAGGAACAGAAGGAATATGACGCCTGCCAGGAGATACCAGGGCGTTTGGCCCCTGAGTGCGAATACCAGTGAGCGTTCGTAGATCCGCAGGATCCAGGGCCACAGCACATGCTGGAACCCGAGAATCGCTTTTTTCAGTACCAGTTGGTAGAAGAGGTAGATTAACAAGGCGAAAGCAAACACATTTCCCACAGTGAAGCCCCCCAAAAGGTACGATAGGAGCGCGAGTACCAGGAAGATGCCGCTGACCATCATCAGTCTTCGCCGGTTGGATTTTGGTTCCCTGATATCGTATTCATGCTTCATGAAAGAGACTGCGAATACCGGGTTGATGATATAGGCGACGAAGAGGGAGGCAAACAGGGTGAGGATGAGGGTGACCGGAAGGTAATGCATGAACTTTCCTACCACCCCCGGCCAGAAGGCAAGCGGGAAGAAGGGGGCAAGGGTGGTCAGGGTACCGGATAAGATCGGGAGGAAGACCTCACCGGCTGCATGTTTGGCGGCTTTCACAATGTCGGGTTCATAGCGGTGCAGCCGGTGTGTGTTCTCAATCACCACGATGGCGTCGTCAACGATAATCCCCAGCGCGAAAATGAACCCGAACATCACGATCATGTTCATGGTGAAACCCATACTAGGCATGATCGTGTAAGCGACGAACATCGAAAGAGGAACCGAAAGGGCCACGAAGAAAGCATTGCTGAAGCCCATGAAGAACATCAGGACCAGGATGACCATGATAAATCCGATCACGATGGTGTTGTTGAGTTCTTCGAGGGTGCTGCGTGTAAACCGCGATTGTTCGCCGGTGATCTTCACGGTGAGATCAGGAGGGAAGGTGGATTGCTTCATCTCCTCCATGATCTTTTTGATCTCATCGGAGGCATTGAGCAGGTTCTCACCGCTTTTCTTGATCACGTTCAGCGTGATCACGTTCTTGCCGTCGAGGCGCGCAAAACTTTCCTGTTCTTTAAAGGAATCTTTTACGTCAGCGATATCCTGGATGTAGACGATCGCTCCGCTGGAGGATTTGAGCATGATCGTCTTGATTTGTTCCGGCGACCGGAATTGCCCGGCCAGACGGATCGTGTATTTTGTACCGAACGATGTGATGGTGCCGGCCGAAACGGTGACATTCTCCGCCGCTACCGCCGATTCAATGTCGCGAAACGAGACCCCCGCCGCCTGCATTTTATACATGTCCACATCAATCTGGATCTCCCGTTCCAGCGCCCCAACGATGTCTACTCTGGTGATCTCTTTAAGGGTTTCGATCTTATCCTGGGCAGATTCGGCGTATTTCTTGAGTCGCTGAAGGTCGTAATCACCGGCCAGGTTGATGTTCATGATCGGGATTTCTGAGATATCAAATTCTTGAATGTCAGGGTCTTTCGGGAGGTTATTGGGCAGGTTTGACTTGGCTTTGTCAACCGCATCCCGGACCCGCTGCTTGGCTTCCGACACCTCCAGGCCGGGATTGAACTCCACCACGATGGAGGAGAAGTCCTGCACAGAACTGCTCGTGATCTTCTTTACGTTAGCCAGCGACTTGCACTGTTTTTCGATGGGCCGGGTCACCAGGTTCTCCATATCCTCAGGTGAAGTGCCCGGGTACGCGGTGTTGATCAGGATGGTGGGGATGACGATCTCCGGGAATTGCTCCTTGGGGATGCTGAAATAGGATAACAGGCCGAGGGTGGTGATGAGGACTGTGAGAACGTAGATGCTGACCCGGTTGTCGATGGACCAGCTGGTGCCGAAGAACTCTTTGGCCTTGTGAATCTTATCTTTCATTTCCTCCGCGGATTAGAAATCGATCAGTTGTCCGTTGTACAGATCCTTGTAACCGGCGGTGATAATTCGGTCGCCCTCATTAAGTCCATTCAGGATCTCAGTGAGCCCGTTGTAGGTCATGCCGGTGGTCACGATTCGTTTACGGGCGATTTTCCTGCCGTTCTCATCCGCAGCGATAAATATGAATTGCCCTTCATCCCTCGAGGTCTGGATGAAATTCTGTGGAACGGAAATGGCTGCCGGGTTAGTATAATCTTTGATACGCACCACTGCGATCATATTGGCCCTGAATACAATATCGGAAGGGGTCACTTCGGCTTCCACAAGGAAGGTACGGTTGGTCGGGTTGATGTATTTACTTACAAACGTCACCTTCCTTACCAGTTCCTGTCCCAGGTCGGGAAGGAGCACTTTAACCGGGTCGCCGGTCTGCACCCTGGCGGAATAAGCTTCACCGACATCCGCAAGTACCTTGGCACGCGAGAAGTTGACAATCCTGAAAGCGGGAATCGTCGAAGCAGGCGAGGCCAGTTGCCCAACTTTAATTGGGATGTCTTCCACCGTTCCGTTGATGGGGGAAATGATTACCGACATTTTAATTTGCTCCTCCAGGGTTGCAATCCCGTTCTGTACCGTCTCCATATCGTTCTTTGCCTTCAGGTACTGGATCTCCGAACCAATCTTCTGGTCCCAGAGCATTTTTTGACGATTGTACAGATCGGTGACGAAGCCCAGCTTGTTTCGGAGATCGGTCAGCTGCTGCTTCAGCACTTCAGCATCGAGTTCGGCCAGAACCTGGCCACGGGTAACCGCTTGACCTTCATGAACCAGGATGGAGGTGACCATTCCACCCTGGTTGCGCGGGTTGACGGCAATGTTTTCGTTGCCGTCAATCCGTCCCTGCACTTCAATGTAATGCTCAAATGGCTGCCTGGTCAGCGGGGCAACGGTGACCTTCGTAGCTGCGACCGAATCGTTGGGTTTTAGTTCCAGCTCCAGTTTTCTGATCTCTTCCGCAATTTTGTCGTGCTCCTTCCGTAGTTGCTCCAGCTTCGCTTTTTTATCTGAGACCCCGCCGCCGCAGGCTGCGAGGAATAAAACCATCCCGAGTAGTATAACCTGCTTCATATCTGATTGATGGGTAAAATGCCGTATATCCTGGTTTTAAGGCGGCAAAGATAGGAATTTTGTACGTGTAAAACTTTTTGTCTGAAAATCGTTTCCGCATTCCTTTTCCCTATTTTTGTACCATGAATACTCGTGTACAGTGGATACTCCGCCAGGTTGGGATGCTTTACCGGCGATATGGAATCAAGAGTGTGACCATGGACGATGTGGCCTCCCATCTGGGTATATCAAAAAAGACCCTGTACGAGCATTTTCAGGACAAAGAAGATATTGTCATGCAGGTCCTTAACCTGCAATATGAACAACGGTGTGCGATGATGGAGTCGGTGATCGGGCAGAATCTGGATGCCGTTGCGGAGATGTTCGGGATTTTCTCGCGTGTGAGGGAAATGTTCAGGGAAAACAACCCTTCCATGGAGTACGATGTCAGGAAATACTATCCCGATCTGTATAACCGGTTCCGAAAGATGCATCGCGAATGGATGTGTAGTTTGATACAAAGTAACCTGGAGAAAGGTAAAAAGGATGGTTTGTACCGGCGGGAACTGAATATCGGGATCATTTCGAGACTCTTCGTTTCCCGTATTGAAATCACGCCTGAAAACGATCTTTTTTCGGCAGAAGAGATCATGTCTAAGGAGGTACTATACGAAGTCTTTGTGTACCATCTTTTCGGAATCCTTAGCGACAAAGGAAGAAAGGCATTTAAGACCGGATTGGCAACCTATTTTTCCGGTCTGGTTTAATTCGCATTTTTAATATGGTCAGGCAACTTCATGGCCCGATAAACGTCTGATCAATAGTTTAAGTTGAATGCCCGGTGACGAAGCTATCATTGAGGGATGCGTGGCAGGAAAGCGCAGCGCCCAAAGCAGCTTATACCGCAAATATGCTGCGGTTATGCTGGCGGTGTGCCTTCGGTATGCGCAAAACCGGGATGAAGCAGAGGACATCCTGCAGGAGGCGTTCTTAAAGATATTTCAGCATATAGGCACCTATCGTAATGAAGGTTCCTTTGAAGGCTGGATGAAACGGATCATGATCAACCACGCGCTCAACTATTTCAGGAAGCAGCGAAGAGCACCCTTCCTCGAAGATATCGCCACGATCAGCGAAACAGAGATCGTTGACAATGAAGAAGCCCCGGCTTTCCAGTCACCGGTTTCCGCCGAAACCCTGATCAGCCTGATCCAGACCCTTCCTCCCGGTTACCGCTTGGTCTTCAACCTGTATGTATTCGAAGACTATAGTCACCGGGAGATATCCCGGGAACTCAACATATCGGAGAATACCTCTAAAACCCAGCTATTGAAGGCAAGAAGGATGCTACGCCGCAAACTTGAAGAAATGAATCTTATGAAAAATACCTCCACGATCAATGAGTGAAGAAATTGTTAGTAAGATCCTGAATGAGGATAGTGCCGACCGGATGATGCGCGAGTCTGTTAAAGACTTCCGTGTCGAACCCACCCCCGGGCTCTGGAAAGGCATCAGCCGGAGGTTGCTCTGGTCTGAGATCCTTCACCTGAACTTTACCAACATTTCGTCAAAGTTCTGGATCGGAGGATTGGCCGGTGTGGTAATTCTTGCCTCCACCCTGGTATTGACCCTTGGGGGCAGCCATAAAGACAACCCGGAAACCGCGACACACCCCGTGCCGGCTCCGAGTACCGGTTCCGGAACGTCACGGATTTCTGCGCCGGCGACCAGGGTCGTTACGGTTGGGTCATCTGCGGTGACCTCCGGGCAGAACGCCTCCACCCGTCCATCACCAATCACCACGACACTGCATAAAGCTAATTCTTCTCATGAATCGGTTGCCCTGACCACAGCGGTGAACCGACCCGGGGTTACCAAAACATCCCCGCGTTCTGCAATGAAACAAACTACCGGGACAGAATTCACAGAAATTCCTCCTGAGGTTCGGGAGACGATATCACCGGCAGAAATCAGTCCGATTCCTGAAATCGCTCCCACACCAACCGATCGGTTCTTCTCCGGCATAACTCCGGTAAAACCCGTTGAAGCTATCCTTCCAATGACGCAATGCAGCCCGGATACCATCCTTTTTTACACAGTTAAAGGGAAACCGTTCCGGGTTCAGGGAGCAGCCCCTAAAAATGTGGGATTTCTTTCGGCCGGACTGGGGATCAAGCCGGAAATGGCCAAATATTCACAACCACGTTCCTATACAAAGGTAAATTTCTGGGTGGATGGGAGGCTGACTTATCATTTTTCGCGCTTCTCGGTGGCAACCGGAATCGGTGTGGGTTATGTGTTTGATGAAGGGCTTTATAAGGTTGATTATAAGAGCCTTGATAGTGTGGGATATTATAATAGTGTGGTGTCATATACGGTGGGAGCCAACAACGAGGTCATCTATAATACCTCGGCAACAAC
>DAONFN010000160.1:0-7104 GCA_035403625.1 Bacteroidales bacterium | reverse complement strand
GGTCGGAAACGGCCAGTCGTTATGCGGCCATGCAGGCCTGACGCTCATCCTGGCGGGGAACGGGTCAACCCTGGTGGTCAACCCGGGGGGCGATGCCGCCTTTATTTCGGGCCGGGCGATCCGGATGCTTCCCGGCGTTCATGCTGCATCGGGTGCACACTTTTCCGGCCGGATCACCACCACGTGCCGGTATTGCCCGGGGGGGAAATCACCCGCTCCGGAGATGCCGGCGAAGAGCCCGGAACTTTCCATGGATGGCAAGACGGGACAATTCTTCAGGATCTATCCCAACCCGACGGAGGGGGATGTAGTGCTGGAGGTTCCGGGAGGAGTGGAAACAGGACCCATCATGGCCGATATTCATGGGATCCGGGGCGAAACGCTGAAACACTTCATCTTCCCCGGCGGGATGAAATTTACGTTTTCCCTAGGGGATCTGCCTCCCGGCGTCTATTTCTGCCGCATCCGGACCGCTGCATCCGCCAAAACGCTGATGATCGTCAGGGAATAAACCGGCTATTTCAGCGAATCGATGTAGCGCTGCAGGTCGGCCCGGCTTGGTTCTTTCAGGTTGTTTTTCACTTCCCCGTAATTCGCCGGGTCGTAGCAGTGTTTATAGGCATGCTTGGCAAAGGCCAGGCGCGAAGTTTCCCCCGAAAAAACGCTCATCATCTCGGTGATCTGAAAAACCGTCAGGCATTTCCGGTCGGCGAGGTTCTTGGCCTGAGTGAGTTTGGGTCCGTCGAACGGCGCGTTTGAGATCATTTCGCGCGAAGCATAGAAATCGGGCATCTCCATCGGGCCGGAGCAACCTTTCGTTTCCCCGCCGGCCGCGGCCTGCTCTTTCTTCTCACCGGAAGAGGCCGGCGCCGCTTTCTTCTCTGTGCCGGCCGAAGGTTCGGCGCTCTTCTCCGCATCGTGATGCACGTATTCCGAAGCGGTCTTTTCCAGGATGTACTTCCCCTTTTCGGTTTTCCGGACCACATAGAACATCTCGGGTCCCGGAGAGTTGAACACCGTCTTGCTGATCTCCGGGATGGCGGAGTCTTCAAAGCTGAGCCGGAACTTGAAACTCGGACCCATCGGCCGGTTGGTTTCCGCCCTTGGGGCCGGGCTTTCGGTCACCGGCGAACCGTTGAGGTACAGGGTGAATTTTTCGCCCTTTTCGGAGAAGACGACAAGCGACCCCTGGGCGCCCGCTTTTCCTGCGATGAGCATCGCGAGGAAAAGGGGCAGAATGATACGGATGGTTTTCATGGTTCCCTTTTTTGGATGATTACCCGGGGCAAAGATACGGAACCTGAGAAAAATTTACTTCACCGAATAGATGGTCAGCTCGCCGCCGTCGACTTTATAAAACATCTCGGCTCCATCGCTGAAATGGGGGATATTGTAGCCCATGATCTTCGCATCCTCGATCCCGCGCACAACCATCCGGTCGAGATCGATCGAGGCCCATTCCTTCAGGTCCATCTTGGTGCCGTCGCCTTTGGTGAATACGGCATAGTCCTGGTAGTCGTCATCCCACATCATATCTTCGGAGGGGAGGAACATGGGGAAGGTGGGTACCGTCACCTTGCCTTCAATTTTCATGGCTTTCGGATCGATCTTCACGATCCCTTTCTCGCAGTTGAGGATGATCTTCTGTTCTTTCGGGAACCAGATCATGCTCCAGGCGTCGCCCGCTTTCTGATTCTCGACGGGAATGCTGTTCAGCACATCGCCTGTTTTCGGGTTCAGCACAAAGAGGTTCCGGTCGGTAGCACAGAAAAGCTTTCCGTCGATCATCTCCAGTCCGGCCACGATATCGAATTTATCCTTCGTCTTCTTCCGCAGGGTCTCGTTGCTCCAGATGATCTTACCGGTTGCGGCATCGTAGGCGATCACTCCGTATTTGTCCTTGTTGTTGTATTCGTAGCGTTCGATGCTCGGCCCGTTTTGCTGGGTGATGCTGGCGCATTTCTTCGCTCCGCCGCCGTGGCCCATGATCAGGACGCCGTCGGTGCAGATCAGTGAGGGGATCTTTTGTGCATCGGGGAAATCTTCCGAATCCCAGAGCTTCTTACCGGTGGCCGATTCATAGCATGATACGATGTTCTTGATCTTGTTCACCACGAAGGTCTTGCCATCGGCTGTGAGCGGATCGGGGGCGGGGAACGGGGTGGTGAGGGTTTTCGACAGTCCGGAGATTTTCATCTCGCTGGCTTTGAACGAAGCCTCCCACAGCAGGTCGCCGGTGGCCGGGTCGATCACCGTCAACCCAGTATTCGGCTTCGGACTGGGATTGTGCTCCACGAAGATGCGTCCTTCGTCATAAACCATCCGGATGAAATGCTCATAACGGTTCACCCAGTTGATGGCGCACATCATCGTATATTTCTTCGTCCACAGGGTCTTGTCGGTTTTCGAATCAATTCCCATGAACGTCACCTCCATTTTCGGCAGGTCGACGCCGGTAAGGGCCCGGAAAGCCCGGTTTCCCTCGCTCATCATCAACACATACATGCCCTTGTCGGGAATGTCGATCAGGCTGGCATGCTCCTGGTTGGCAAGGAATTTTTTGCGGTTGAAAAAGGGCTCGATATCGGTGACCTCCTTACCGCCATCAACGGTGTAGTAAGTGCCGGACTCCTTGGTTTCGATCTTTACCAGGTCGTAATATTTCATGATGTAGCAGTCGAAGCCCTTGCCTTTGCCTTCGATGTTGACGGGGACGCTCCAGCGCACTTTCCCGGTGGTGACATCGACGAGGTCAACGCTGGTGCGGGTGGGAAGCAGGACCCCGTTGGTGGTGACGTCGTAATAGTTGGAGAAGCCGTCGGAGAGCTCGTAATCTCCCAGGTCGGAGATGTACTTGTCGCTGCTCCAAAGCAGATTTCCTGTTTTTCCATCAATGAAATACTTCATGGCAATGCCTTTCCGGCTGTCTTCGTCGTATACCAGCACCACGTTGGCCACCTTGTTCCAGTGCTGGTTGGCGAATTTCTTGTTGCTGAAATCCTTCTCAAAGTTCTTTTTCCACAGGATCTTCCCGGTAACACCGTCGAGCATCAGCATATCGGCTTTGGTGGAACAGAGGAACCAGTGGAAATCGTCGGTATGGGTGTACCAGTGTGTGGAAGGAGTGAAAGGCAGCTTGATCTTCTGCAATTCGCGGAATTCGGGACCTCCGGCGCGTACGGTCATCACCGTGATCAGGAGAAGGAGAACCGGAAGGATGCCCTTCGAAAACTGGATGAATGATTTTTTCATATCGGTTGATTTAGGTTTAATGTGTCGGACAGATCCCTCCTGTTCCTCCCTGCCGGAACCCGGTTATACACTTGCCGCAGGTTTGACGGGTCCGGAAGGAAGGCGGAGGAGCAGAAAATCGGCCGTACAAAGTTCGAATGAGACCGTTTGCCCGGCAATCGCACATTCGTGTGATTTTATACGGAGCGATCAGGACTTTCCGAGGTACTTCAGAAGGACTTCGCTGCGGGTGCGTACCTGGAGTTTCTGGTAGATCTTGTGGATATGCGACCGCACGGTTTCAATGCTGATAAACAGGCTTTCGGCGATCTCCTTGTAGAGATAGCCCTTGGCCAGGTAGGCCAGCACTTCGTTTTCGCGGGCCGTCAGGCTTGCTTCCGGGAAGGGGGAGGAGGCGGGCTGGTGAAAGGCCTGCACCACCTTGCGGGCGATCTCGCTGCTCATGGGCGAACCACCGTTGGCCAGGTCGCGGATGGAATCCAGCAGCTTTGCCGGCGGAGTCTTCTTAAGCAGATAACCGGTTGCCCCGGCTTCGAGCGACCGGAAGATCCCGTCGTTGTTCTCAAATACAGTGAGCATCATCACCTGGACATCCGGATAGGCGCTTTTGATGTGCACCACGCACTCGGGACCTTTCATCCCCGGGAGGTTGATGTCCATCAGCACCACGTCGGGACGCTCACCGCTGAACCGGCTCAGCGCCTCCTCCGCCGAAGGACAGGCGGCCACGCACCGGAATCCTTCCGAGCCGTTGATCAGGATGCACAATCCTTCACGCACCGGCTCGTCATCTTCCACAATCATTACCTTGATTTCTTCCTGCATGACTTTTTCGGATCGACGGTTTGCAAAGATAATGATCCCGGCCTCCGGGGAACTCCCACGTTCGTATGGTTTTCATCCGGACGCCAGGGTCACCGAAATCTGCAGGGTGGTCCCCTTCCCGGGTACGGATTCCAGGATAAGGATTCCTCCGAGCGCCTCTACCCTGCGCCGCATATTGATCCTTCCGTTGCCCGACGGCGAGGCGACGGCCGGATCGAAGCCTCTCCCGTTATCGGTGATGAGGAGCGAGAGCCGCTCCCCCCGGATTTCCAGGGTGAGTCCCGCACGGGTCGCACCGGCATGTTTGACGATGTTGTGCAGCGCCTCTTTGACCACCAGGAAAAGATCCCTTCGCTGTTCCGATGTCATCAGCAGTTCAGGCAGATCGCCGGGAAACCGCAGGTCGGCGCCGAGCCCTGCATCGGAAAGGTAGCCCGAGGCATATTGCCGGAGGTAGGAGGCAAAACTGTCGAGGCTGTCGTTGCGGGGGTTCATGGCCCAGATGATCTCGCTCATGTCATCGACCACGGTACTGCTGATGCCCGAGATCCGGTCGATGAGCTTCATCATCCCGGCCGGATCGTCGCGTTTTTTTCGCACCAGTTCGCTCAGGATCGCGATCTGAGTCAGGCTGGCTCCCACCTCGTCGTGCATATCCTGCGAGATGCGGAGCCGTTCGCGGTCGATCACGTTGCGTCGTTCCAGCTCGGCCAGGCGCTTGCGGTAACGCACTCCCTGGATACGATTGTGCATCAGGATGGTTGCCGCAACGGAGGTGAACAGGACCAGCACCAGGAACCAGGCCGTTTTCCAAAAAGGCGGGTGGATGGTCACGCAGAGGAGCAGGCACGAGGGCCCCTGGTTTCCATATCCATCGGCACAACGGGCATAGAGGGTGTAGGTTCCCGGGGGAAGGCTCCTGAAAGCGAAAGTGTTGGCATTTGAGGGAGCCGTCCACCGGTCCTGGTAGCCTTCAAGGAAGAAGGAGAAAAAGGCCGTTCCCGCCGCAAGGTAGTCGGGCGTGAAGACGGTCCCGCTGAAATGGGCGCGATCCCGGTTCAGGATGAGCCGCAGGTCGTTGCCGGGAATGCCCTGCCGGTACAGGGTGTCGGCGACCGACAGGGAGAGCAAGCTTACCCCCGGAGCAGGCCGTGCCGGGCTGAATCCGACCGTTCGGAGGCCATTAATGCCGCGGATACCCCCGAAATAGATCCGGCCGTCGTCGGTGCGGAGATCGGCGTTGCTGTTGAACTCGTTCGACTGCAGGTTGTTGAGCAGGTTGAACCGGATGATGCGGTCGCGTTCACGGGGGATCATCCCCACCCCTTTGTTCCCCGAAAACCATATCCTGTGCTGCTGATCGGCCAGAAGCGAATAGATCACCTCCCGGCCGAGGGGCTTCAGGGCAGGAGGAAGGGGAAGTTCTTCTCCCGATGGGCGGTAACACACGATCCCCCGCTCGGTCCCCGTCCAGATCAGTCGGTCCTCGGCCAGTATACAGTTGACCGGAGATGGGTTCAGGTGACAGTTTCCATCCCGTTCCAGCGAGGGGAGGAGTCCGAAAACGGTATCGGTGCGGTACAGGCCGTATGCATTGCATATCCAGAAATGATCCTGCAGGGAGATCAGGTCACGCAGGTAGGTTTGCCGGTGCAGCCACTTCAGCCCGGGCGACGATCCGGTTTCGCACCGGTAAAGGGATTCGTAGGTCGAAAGGAACAACCGGTTTCCCGGGAGCCGGAAAAACGAGGCACGGGAGGTTGTGAACGCTTGGTGCGACACGACATTCCCGTCCTTCCCCAGGATGAACAGCCCTTTGTCGGATGCCACCCAAAGTCTTCCGGCTGGGTCGGACGCCAGGTCAAGGTAGGAGAAGTCATCATGTGCGGCCGGGAGTGACACACGCCGGGCAACGCTGAGGTCGCTGCTCAGCCGCCATAACCCATTGCGGAAGGTGCCGGCCCAGATGTCGCCTGCGAAGGAGGCGATGCAACGGGTAAAACCGATGAGCGAGAGGTCGAAGGTGAGATGGTCGGGCGAATGGAACAGCAAACCCTGGCCGTCGGTGCCGAACCAAAAATTACCCCGCCGGTCTTCGGTGATCGTTCGCACGATCGGTCGAATGGTATCCCCGTGACTTCCTTCGCGGGCAAGGAACAGTATTTCTTCCGGGTTCCCCTGGCGTACGCGTAATACCCGTTTGTGCGTGAAGTCGGATACCCAGAAGTTCGACTGCCGGTCGATGTACAGGTACTGGAGGTCCTTCAACCCGGTGTTGAATACCGGGGTCCATTCCCCATGGTCGTCCAGTCGGCCTATCGTTCCGCCGGAAAGTCCGAATACGGCTCCGCCGGGGGCAACGGCTATGCTCTGGCAGGGTTGCCGGAAAGGGATCCAGCAGGCCGGCGGAGCAGCTCCGGGTCTGGCCCTGCTTTCATCCACCCGCACGAAACCCGCCTGCCCGGAAAGGATGATCCGGCCCAGGCCATCCTTGACAGCCTGAAGCGGCATGAAAGTGCCGGGAGGCGAAATTCCGCACTCAAAGGCAAACCGGATGGGCTCCACACCGGATTTCCCGATCAGGCAGAGCCCTTCGCGGGCCACCCATCCGATCACCCCGTCCCTGAAAGCTACGCCGGAAACCCAGGGATAACGGTTGTTGTCGTACACCAGGAGGGAAAACTTACCCGTATGGCTGTCGAACCCCAGCAACGACGAGCGGGTGGAAAGGACCATGCTGCCCGGGGCGGTCTCGCAGATATCCCGGATGAGGTTGCCGGTCATCGCAAAGGCCTGCCCCACGGGAGGCTTGAACGACCGGAATCCCGTTCCGTCAAAGCACTGAAGCCCGTCGCCGGTCGTTACCCAGATCAGCCCCCGGTGATCCTGAAATACCTGGTTGACCGTACTCTGGTCGAGTCCCTGTTCGACATTGTAGGCGCTGACGGGCAAGGTGACCTTTCGTTCAGGTTCCTGTGCGCGCATGGCCGGGATGGGCCAAAGCAGCAGAAGCATCAGAAGAACAAA
>DAONFN010000159.1:0-7107 GCA_035403625.1 Bacteroidales bacterium | reverse complement strand
ACCGGTACCGTTGTTCCGTTGCAGTTCAGCACAAGGGAGACGAAAGGATCGGCGGTGACACTTTCAGCGGCCAGATCGGCAGGGGGAGTGCCGTAGGTAACGGTGTGCAACCCCTGGATGTGCGCCGTGAGGGTGGCGTCGTCTTTATGCAGGAATATGGTGCCCTCTCTTCCGGCCAGGAATCGGTAGAGTTCGGTCTTGGTCCGGATCACTCCTTCGTAGCCGCCAAACCCTTCCAGGTGTGCCTTCCCGATGTTGGTGATGAGCCCGAAGCCGGGTTCAGCCAGCCGGCATAGAAAATCGATCTCACCCGGGTGGTTGGCTCCCATCTCCACAACAGCGATCTCGGTTTCGGATGTGATCCCGAGTAAGGTCAATGGAACACCGATGTGGTTGTTGCGGTTGCCGGCGGTGGCGAGGGTGCGGAATTTCTTCGACAGCACCCGGTGGATGAGCTCTTTAGTGGTGGTTTTGCCGTTGGTGCCTGTGATCCCGATCACGGGGATGGAAAACTGCCTGCGATGGTGCAGGGCCAGGGCCTGAAGGGTTGTCAGCACATTTTCGACCCGGATGAAGGCCGGATCGCCGGGAAGAGCGGGATCATCGACGATACACAGGGCAGCACCCGCTGCCAGGGCGTTGCGGGCAAAGTCATTGCCGTTGAATGACTCGCCCCGCAGGGCAAAAAAGATCGATCCCGGGAGGATGTTCCGCGTATCGGTCGACACGGTGGGATGTTCCCTGAAGTGCCGGTAGATTTCCTCAATTGTTGTTCCCATATAAATAAAACCCCGTCTCAGGGTAGAAACGGGGTTCTTTTATGCGTTAATGGCCGTTACCGTCCGGCAATCGATCCGCCGACGCGGGTCATGGCGCAACGGAACCCGATGGCATCCGATGTTTCATTCTCGTCGAGGAACCGGCGTGTGCCCGGGCTCATGTAATAGGCCGGATCGCGCCAACTGCCGCCTTTGTAAACGCGGGCATGGTCGGTGATCAGGGAACTGACTCCGTACTGGTACATGAGATTGGTTGAACTGGTATCCTTTGCGCCTTCTTTCCAGACGTTGTTGTCGATGCTGGAGGCATAGTCGCCGTCGAGGTAGTTGATGTTGTCGGACTGGCGGTAGTTCTTACGATTCAGCGCTTCGGCGGTGGTGATGTCGCGATATTTCATGTGGCCGAGGCTGTCTTTTTCGGCCAGGAATCCTTCTGCGTCGCGCACGGGAGTCTTGAACACATTACCGCGGAAAGGCCTTAGATCATTGACCTCGTAGGAATTCAGCGGACGGTAGACGTCGAGAACCCATTCGCTCACGTTTCCGGCCATGTTGTAAAGTCCATAGTCATTGGGGAAGTAGGAACCGCAGGCGGCGGGGATGTCGGCGCCGTCGTTCAGGTTCCCGGCGACACCCATGTAGTCGCCTTTGCCGCGGCGGAAGTTATCCATAAAGCTGCCGTAATAGCGGGATTCGTTGGTACGGACATAGTTGCCGTTCCACGGGTAGTTCTTGCGTTCGACGACCCGCTCATACAGGGTGTTTCCGATCAGTCCAAGCGCGGCGTATTCCCATTCCGCTTCGGTCGGGAGCCTGTACTTGGGGAGCAGGAGCCCGTCTTCCATCTTCACTTTCCGTGTGCCGGTACCGTTGGGGTTCAGGTCGGGGAGCTGCTTGTCGGGTAATCCTTCGTACTGACCCGCCAGATATGCGTCTGTGTTGAAGTTGTTCTCATTTTTCTGGGCCGGATCCATCGAAAGGATACCTTGTTTGATCAGCGTCATCTCATTCACCCGGTCTGTTCTCCACTGGCAATAATCGTTGGCCTGTACCCAGGAAACTCCGACGACGGGATAGTTACGGTAAGCAGGATGGCGGAAGTAATATTCGGTAAGTGGTTCATTGTAGGCCAGTTTCTGCCTCCATACCAGGGTATCGGGCAGGGCTTTGCGGTAAACTCCCGGGTAGTCGGTTCCGTAAACACGGTTCAGCCAGTACAGGTATTCGAGGTAATCGAAGTTGCTCACTTCGGTTTCATCCATGTAGAAACTGGAGACAGTTACCCTTCTCGGGTTGTTGTTCCAATCGAACATCACATCGTCCTGGGTGTTGCCCATCGTGAAGGTACCTCCTTCAATGAAGACAAGCCCGGGACCGGTTTGCTGGTCGACAAACTGAGATTTTTCAAACCCGCCGTTCTTGGGATTGTTATATTCCCACCCGGTGGATCGGGAGGCTTCCTTCTTGCAGCCGGCCAGGAAGCCGAGTACGATCAGGAGAGCACTGACCTGAAAAATTCGTGTGATTTTCATCCGAAGAAATTTTTGCAAACCTACGTGAAATACTCAAATTTCGCAAATAATAATCAATAACTAAAAACGGGGGCATTTTATTGCCCGGATATGTCTTCTTTTTTCCAGGCACGGGAATTGCCAGGAGGCGGAAACCTCGTGTGCCCCGCCGGATGCGCCTTTCAGACGACTGATAGTAAAATCGTAACTATAACCGATCCGGAGATTTTTATAGTGCAGACCTAACATCGGGATCAGGGCGTCGGCATTTTCAAAGTTATGCCGGAACCATAACCCGGCAATGACCGGGTCGACCGTCAGGTAA
This sequence comes from Bacteroidales bacterium, assembly GCA_035403625.1. GTDB lineage: Bacteria > Bacteroidota > Bacteroidia > Bacteroidales > FEN-979 > CAIVAT01. The sequence continues at coordinate 4,492 of DAONFN010000159.1, read as the reverse complement.
AGTCCCACGTTCAACTGGTGGAACTGGAATTGCTGCTGGTAGAGGATGTTAGGTGACAGGGAGAACTCCCGTTCGTCGGTAGCGCTTCCGTTCTTATGCAGGTTGATGACCGAGCCGGCATGGATGGTGAACTTCATGTGCAACTGGGTCTTGTTGTCGGTATAGAAGCCTACCTTTGGCTGGGTCAGATGGTCCACCGCAATACCGCCATAGAAGAGCTCATCATACCCCAGGAAAATGCCGGTCGAGAAATCGGGAACACCCACACTTAAATTGTCGGGTTGCTTCTCCGACGTAGGAAGAGTGAAACCCAATACTGGGTCGATCATGTCCTCGAACTGCAGGTTGCCCCAGTTGAGCCGCCGTTGGTAATAACCGACCTTGAGGGCTCCGCTGGCCTGAAGGTGCGTGCTGATGTTGAACTTGTAGGCGTACATCAGGCTGATCGAGGTGGCGTTGAGATTTCCTCCCCCCGCACGGTCCGCTGTAACAACGGCTCCCAGTCCGCCATGCAGGGTCGCCACATATTGATCGTAGGAAATGTTGTAGGTCACGAACGCCTTGCCGATCGCCGGCCACTGGTTGCGGTAATTTCCGTTGGCCTTGGGGCACACCGTAGCTCCGGCCAGGGCCGGATTCAGGTACAGCGGGTTCGCATAAAACTGGGAGAACTCAGGATCCTGTGCCAATAGCTTCAGACAGGTGCACGGAAGGATAAAAAGAAGGAATGCGATTCTCCTGAACATGTACATCCTTGTTACTGGCTTGATTAGGGATACAATATTACAAAAATTCTGAATGCCCCGGAAAGCACTTCGACAATATTACTAACCACTTAACGTTAAAAAAGGTGTCAGTAATATACTTTTACCTGAAAATCCGGGACGTGTCTCTCTCTTCCGGGCGCGACCGGCTCTTAGAAACCGTTGATCAATCTTATATGACGCGTATCAAACGACTTCCCCCGCTGATATTCCTGGTTTGTAATTTACTCATGTTCTTGTCCGGGGTATCTGCCGGCAATGTCACAAGGACCTCCGTGCGGTTGTCGTGGAACAGCCCCGGCCTTACCGGGACGGACTCTCTCGGATCCTCCCGGGTACTCAGTTTCACCGGCTCCCTGCTGCGTGACGAATACGGGGTCTTGCCGGTATGGCAGCAACTGTTCCCTCTCCCGCAAGGGACTGATTCGGTCGTGGGGGTGATGATTGCCGACCCCGTGTGGGAGGCTCTTGACCTGCCCGGGACCGACAGGATCGGATTCACAGACCGGATCGGAACGGATCTCCGGATACATACCCGCATCGCGGAAACCCGCGGAGGAAAGAAACTGGAAATAGGAATTCTCCCGCTGAGGAAGAATACAGAATCCGGCAGGATCGAAAAACTGGCATTCTTTACTGTGGTGATCGAAACGGCAGGTTCGGCCGGTCCCTCCCGACCAATGAAGCCGGCAACCGTAGCGGACCATTCGGTCCTGGCCGCCGGTACCTGGTACAAATTCGGTGTGGCGGCCAGCGGAATCTACCGCATCTCCTATGACGACCTGAAGAACCAGGGGATCAATCCGGCAACGATAGACCCGGCGAAAATCCGGATCTATGGCAACGGAGGGGGAATGCTCCCTGAATCGAACGCTGCTTCGCGGATCGATGACCTGAAGGAAAACCCCATCCTGGTAGCCGGCGAAAGCGATGGACGTTTTGACCCCGGTGATTACATTCTCTTTTTCGGGGAAGGACCGGATACGTGGACATACAGCGCTGATGACAAGGTGTTCCACTGCAGTAAAAATGCCTATTCCGACCGGATGTACTACTTTCTGAATTTCGATACCGGACCGGGAAAACGCATTCAGACAGAGCCCTCTGTAACCGATGTCGCAACCTATCAGGCAACAACCTTTAACGACTATGCCATTTACGATAAGGATGATAAAAACCTGATCAAATCGGGAAGGATCTGGTGGGATGCACAAACCTTTGATCTGACGACACAACGATCCTACTCCTTCCTGTTTCCCAACATTGATACCCAGTCACCTGTGAGTTTGTATGCCTACGTTGCTGCCCGCTCAACGGCCGAGGCTACCACTTTTACAGTATCCGCCCAGGGAAAAACGCTCCTGAACGTTGGAATTCCAAGTATTTCCGGAGACTTTGAAGGACCTTTTGCAAGCTCCGACGTGGGAAAGGCCACATTCCTGTCCCAGTCACCCACGATCGATGTCACACTGTCATATAAAAAGGTCTATTCCGGATCCATTGGTTATCTCAATTTCATCGAATTGAATGCCAAACGGTCACTCTCCATGTTTGGTTCCCAGATGATGTTTCGTTCGGTTTCCGGAACCGCCCCCGGGGCTGTCACCCAGTTTAAACTGAGTACGACAGGGTCAGCATTGACGGTCTGGGAAGTGACCTCAGGAGGGGAAACCCACGCAATCGAGACCACCTGCAAAGGGAACGATTACCTGTTCCGGTTGGCTACCTCCTCCTTGCGCGAATTCATTGCCTTCGACGGAACAACCTTCCTTGCCCCGGAATATGCCGGCACAGTGGCCAACCAGGATCTGCACGGCACCCCGGTGGTTGACTATATCATCGTCACCCATCCCGATTTTCTTGCGGAAGCGGAGCGTTTGGCTGCCTTTCACCGGGAAAAGAACGGGCTTTCTGTTTTGGTGACCACCCCGGATAAAATCTATAATGAATTTTCGTCTGGAGCACAGGACGTCACTGCCATCCGCGATTTCGTCAGAATGATCTATAACCGGGAGCCCTCCGCTTCAGGCCTGAAATACCTGCTTCTTTTCGGAGATGCCTCGTACGATTATAAAAACAGGGTTTCGAAAAATACGAATTTCGTTCCCGCTTACACTTCTGTGGAATCGTTATCGCCGGTGTATTCCTTTGTGTCGGACGATTATTATGGCATAGTCAAAGCCTCCCAAGGACAGTCGGCCAATGGCGATTTGCTGATCGGGGTGGGCAGGTTTCCGGTGGATAATACGGATGAAGCGGCCGCGGTTGTTGATAAGGTTATTCACTACCAATCCGGTGGAGATGCCGTGCGCAACGACTGGCGGAATGTGATCGCTTTTGTTTCCGACGACCGGAACGTGGATGAGGGAAACCTCTTCATTGAGCAGACAGAAGTACTGACCGACCTGGTCTCAACCTCGAATCCCGTTTACAATATCGATAAAATTTATGCCGACGCTTTTCCCATCGTCTCTACGCCGGGAGGTTCACGCTACCCAGAAGTGAATCAGGCAATATCCAACCGGGTAACAAAAGGAGCTCTGCTGATCAACTATATCGGTCATGGCGGTGAGGTCGGGTGGGCCCATGAGCGCATCCTGGAGGTTCCTGATATTAAAAACTGGAAAAACCCCGACAATATGCCGGTCTTTGTCACTGCCACCTGCGAGTTCAGCCGGTTCGACGATCCTGACCGGGTGTCAGCGGGCGAATGGGTCTTGTTGAACGGCCAGGGAGGGGGATCCGCGCTTTTCACCACCACCCGTCTGACGTATGCCGGAACCAATCAGTCGATGCTGGTGAATTTTTACAACAACGCCTTCCGGAAGGAATCCGGTAAATATCCCCGGCTGGGTGACCTTCTTGTGGCCGCGAAACAAGGCATGGGAAGTTCGGCCAACATCCATTCATTTGTGTTGCTTGGCGACCCGGCTATGCAGCTGGCTTACCCCGAACTGAATGTGGCCACCACAGCCATCAATTCCACCCCGGTCTCATCCATTCCCGATACCCTGAAAGCCCTCGCACAGGTGACCATTTCCGGGGAGGTACGCGACAACTCCGGCCACTTGGCGTCCGAATTCAACGGCACCGTTTTCCCCACGGTGTTCGACAAAGAGCAGGAGATTACAACGCGGGCCAACCAGGGCCCGGCACCCGCCGTGAACTTCTTCCTTCGGAAAAATCCGGTATACAAAGGGCAGGCGGAAGTGGTGAACGGGACGTTCACCTTCAGCTTTGTCGTTCCCAAAGATATCGCCTACCAATACGGACAGGGAAAGATCAGCTATTATGCGCGCAGTTCCGAAACGGATGCCAACGGGTACGACCGTAACATCCAGGTGGGAGGATACGACAACCAGGCAGGATCGGATGACAACGGTCCGGAGATCGCCCTCTTTATGAACGACCACAATTTCCGCTCCGGAGGGATCACCGATGCCAACCCGGTACTCCTGGTGGATGTGACCGATACTTCCGGGATCAATGCCGTCGGAAACGGGATTGGTCATGACATTACCGCCATTCTCGATGACAAGACCACAGATCCCTTTGTGCTCAATGACTACTATGTAGCCAACCTCAACACCTTTAAAAGCGGGGTGATCGAGTATCCGCTCAGCGGCTTAAGCGAAGGCCCCCACCAGATCAAGGTGAAAGTGTGGGATGTTTACAATAATTCAGCGACCGCCACCATCGATTTCGTGGTGGTCGACGGGGGTCAGTTC
>DAONFN010000158.1:0-7164 GCA_035403625.1 Bacteroidales bacterium | reverse complement strand
AGACTGAAAAGGTCGCCCGAGGTCAGCGCATTGCCTGACAGGGTGAACGGGTTTTCCGTAGCAGCGGTCGACCAATTCCAAGCTTGTGTATAATTCAGGTGGTCGGCCGTGTTGGTTCCGGTGGCTGCCATGATACCGGAAAGAGGAAGTGAAATGGCATCATTCAACGTCATGATGACATCACCGTTGGCATTCAGCGAAAGTACCTTCCCGTTTGCCGTGGATGGTGTCGAAGAGGAGGCCATCTGCGTAAATCGCAGGCCGGAATTTCCGGCTGAACCCTGGTTTATCTCCAGCATGTTTCCGGGGGCATCCGTACCGATGCCGATATGCCCTTCCGGGGCTATGGTCATCCGTGTTTCCAGGTCGCTCCCATTAGTGGTCTGAAACCGGAGATCTCCGGTGCGTGTCGTTCCATCGCCCCGGTACAAACCTGTGATCTGGCTGATATCGTTCCATTGTCCGCCGGCATAGCCAAGGAACATAAAGCCCCCGATAACATCATTCTGCACGAGATTTGAGGGCGATTCAAGCGAACCCCTGGATTTCGCAAGGCTTATTTCCGGCGATCCCAGGTTATCCGGTTCCGATAATCTGAAAATGAAGTCTTTTTTCTCGGGATCTTCGCTGTCGAATTCCACAATCGTGTGTTCTTCCGTATACTCCGGGATATGGGTGGAAGTGTTGACGGTCAGAAGATTATTGCCTCCCACAGCCCCACCCGGACCCCCGATGATCATCCTTCCCTGGTGATCGACCGTCACGTATTTGGTCTCTGCTGCGGGATCCCAGAGTTGGAGGATGTCGGAGGTTTGCGAACTAAAAGCCTGAACCTTGAACTGAGGTTCATCCAACTGCCCGATGATATGCAGCCTGGCCGTTGGTTTCCCGGTGCCCACCCCGATTTTCCCGAAGTTGGTAATTCTCATCCGTTCGTTGGTGGTATCGGTTCCTCCCGTCATGAATACCATATCTTTGTTCGGGTTGCTATTGACCAGGAGGAGATTCTCCCCGGAGCCAAGCAGGTAACAGTCATTGGCAGCCCCGGTCAGAATGGGATTACCCGGGCCGTAAACATATCTGGAACCGTTGATCCCCAGGTCGATATAGTTGGTCGTTTCGGTGCCATTGTCGGCGGTTGCTACCAAATCCGACGATGCGTGCTCGCCGTCCGAAAGGTTCCGGATGTTTACCTGGAAATAATTATCGACAGTTCCCCGGGCATAGATGGCATTCACCGATTCTGTGACCCCGGCGTCAACCAGCAGTTTCTCCGGGTTTGCCGTATCGAACGTGCTGACCCCGATGCCCACACTGCCGGAATTGAGTGTGTAGATGCTGTCGCCATTGCGCATCCACAGGTTGGAGGCACTAGTGACAAGGGGCACCCAGGCGGTCCCGTTCCAGAAATAGTATCCCGGGGTCACATCGCCTGAGGTGGCTGTGTTGTAAACCAGCAGGCTGGTGACCGGTTTGATGACGGGGGCTGCCGAATCCGTTGCCTTCAGGGCCACTCGCGGGATAAGCAATCCCCTGGTTGCCGAAGACACGTCGAGCATGGCCGATGAATCCGGGGAGGAGTTGTCATCGTTTATCCCCACATTCTGTGCCTGGATTACCGGACATAAAAGCAGCCATACGCAAAGGGTACCTACAAAGTATCTCATACTGTCATGATATCAAGTCTTTAGACGTGGGGCCGGATTTTCCCTCCCCGGCTCCGTTGATTACCCAGGCCAGTTTTTCAAAATCTTCGCTTTTATATAAAAAATGATCGGCGCCGAATTCGATTGATTTCTTTCTATACTGGGGATAGGGATAGTTGGTCAGAACACAAATCTTAATCTCTTTATCTGTTTTACGGATCTCTTTGAGTACTTCAATGCCGTTCATATCTGGCAGATGAAGATCGAGGATCACCAGGTCGGGATCAAACGTCCTGACTATTTCAATCCCCTTATGCCCGTCGGTTGCCTCTTCCAGCAGGAGTGATCTTCCGACATCCATTAACTGGTTGTGGATCTGTTTTCTCATAAGCTCGGAATCATCAATGATCAGTACTTTCAGCATGGCCGGGATATTAACAGGGCCAAATGTATGACCCTGTTCCTCGCTGAAAAATAGGGCGGGAAGACGATTGATGTCGGGGAAGTGCGTATTCGTTGTAAGGGAATGCCTGACAGCGTCCGGGATCAGAATTCCGGATGTGCGGGTTAAGGAAGGCTTGCCTAGGAAATCAGGGAATGCCTTATGGCATAGAGAGAAAGATCGGCATTTTTCTCCAGTTTCATTTTTGCCAGGATTCTTCCCCGGTAGGTGCTTACGGTTTTATCCGAAAGGAAAAGGGTTGCAGCAATTTGGGTGACAGACATTCCCCGGGCGAGCATCAGCATGATCTGGAATTCCCTTTGCGAAAGCTGGTCATGCGGCAACCGGTTGGTTTCTGAGGGATCATCGGCCAGCAACTTTTCGGCAATGGAGGAAGAGATGTATTTGCCTCCGTTGGCAATCTTTTTCATGGCCATGATCAGTTCATCGGAGGCCGTGTCCTTGGTCAGGTAACCAGCGGCGCCCATTTTCAGCGCATGGATTGCATATTGTTCCTCGGGGTGGAAACTCAGCACCAGAACGTTGGTCTTTATATTCCGATCCCTGATCTGCTGGAGGATATCGATGCCGCTCAGGCCCGGCATGGTAATGTCCAGAATGATCAGATCGTATTTTTCCGTCTTGATTTTTTGCATGGCCTGGTCTCCCTTCCAGGCCTCATCGATCGAGGTCACCTCAGGCAGGGTGCTCAGGATCTGTCGGATTCCTTCTCTTACGATCGGATGATCATCGGCAACCAGGATGTTCATGTTATTTTGATTTTCTGATGGGGATGATCACGAAAAGCCGGGTGCCGGCTCCATCGCATCGTTCAAATTCGATCCTGCCTCCGCAATGCCGGGCGCGCTGCCGCATGCTGATCAGGCCGAGTGAATTGGAAGATTCCAGTTTTTCCCACGGGGTCCCGCAGCCGTTATCCTCAACGGAAAGCCGGAGAACGTCGTCAGAAAAGGTCAGCGCCACATTCACGGAATTCGCGCCGGAGTGCCTGATAACATTGGTAAGTGCTTCCTGCAGGATCCGGAACAATGCGAGACTCACATCCGGTAATTCAAAGGGCAGATCATCCAGGTCAAGGGTGCACCGGACCCCGCTCCGCTCGGAAAATTCGCCACAGTACCATTCAATGGTCGAAACCAACCCAAGATCATCCAGCAATCCCGGCCGGAGATCGGACGAGATGCGCTGAACTTTTTTAATCATGTCGTTGGTCATCGTCAACATGCTATGGATACGCTCCATACCGCCCGGACTTCCCTGCACATTTTCCCTAAGCCGGTTCAGTTCCAGTTTGATAGCTGTCAACGCCTGTCCAAGCTCATCGTGGATCTCCATGGAAATCATGGCCCGTTCATCTTCCCTGGCATCCACCTGGTATTTATTCAGACGGTCCAGTTGCCGGTTGGCCATCACCAGTTCCTTTCTCACAGCCACCTCGCGCAGTTCCCGCTCCACGATGGGAATCAGCCGTGTCAGGTTGTCCTTCAGCAGGTAATCGTTAATGCCTTCTTTTATCAGCTCAACCGCTTTTTCCTCCGTTATCGCACCTGAAACGATGATAAAGGGAATATCCTTTTCCTCCTTACGAAACAGGGCAAGAGCAGTGGAAAGGTCAAATTCGGGCATGGAATAATCACAGACAATCAAATCCCACGTGTCGCTTTGAAGGGCCGATTTCATCCCTGTTTCTGTATCTACACGGAGATAATTCACGTCAAACCCGCCTTTTCGCAGTTGCTTAACGGTGAAATAAGCATCTTCCTCATTGTCTTCAATGATCAATACGGATAAACTCCTGTTCATGATCGAGCGTAATTCGTGTCGACTTATTTTTCAAACGGCGTCGGTCCGGCAATATATTTAAAATCCTTTTTATGTGGATCAGTTCTGCTTCGGCGTCGATTTTCACTTCAAAGGTAAAGAAAAAATGTGCGGCAGATCCTACCCGTTTCTCCCTTATTCCTGATGTTGCCCTCTTTCGGTAAAGGATTCATCAATTCCCGGATATGTTTCTCTTCCGGGTTCCCATCCGCAAAACGGGTGAGGAGCAGGGTCGTCCCTACATGGCCATCATGTGAATCCGGAATGATATCTTTGTAGAATCAAACGGCGACCCTCATGAACCGGTTCCGGAAATTCGCCCTCCTGTACCTGCCTGTCCTTTTCCTGCATGCGATGGCAATCGCCGGGGTTCCCGATACAGCCGCACTCTTCCGTCAGCAGTACGTGCCTGATGCGCCCATCCGGCTGCAGGCACTGGAAAAGATCTATTGGAAAATCTACCGGAATGATTTCCGCAAGGGCCTGCCCTATGCCTGGAAAACCCTTGTACTGGCTGATCGGCTGGGGGATGGGCCGCGGCAGATCCAAGCACGGTTTTATATCGCATCGTATTACTATAATGCTCACCGCCTGGATGAATGCCTGAACTTGCTGATACCCGCAAGGCAAAAGGCCTTCGAAATCCGGAACCGGGAGCTGGTCGCCCGAAGCTGTTCGTTTCTCGGGATGGTTTACCAGGAATCGGGGGATCATCTGAAATCCCTTCGGTACCTTAGAGAATCCATGAAATATGATACCACCCGGGCTGATTTGCTGGCCAGAAACTACCTCACGCTCGGTATCGTTTTTGCGGATGCAGGGAATCTGAGCGAGGCCGCCGGATATTATCATAAAAGCTTAAAACTCAAAGAAACGCTGCATGACACGGGCGCCATTACCGTTCTGTATTGCAACCTGAGTGATCTTTATGCCAGGATCGGCAACGATGATAAGGCATTGGAATACAATGAAAAGGCATTCAGGTTCGCGGAAAGGTCGGGCGACATTGAAAACCAGGCTTATTGCATGAACGGGCTGGGGGCGCTTTGGTTTTCAAAAAAGGAATACGTGAAGGCTCTGACCTATTACCGGCAGGCACTGGTGAAAAAGGCAGAATTCTCTGATTACCAGGGGATGGCCTTTGTGTTGACCAATATGGGGGAGGTCTATTTTAAGTGGGAGAAGATGGATTCTGCCGAATCCTGCTATATCCGGTCGTTGCGGTATTCCGGTCTTTCCGGCGATAAGATATCCCGTTGTTGCACCTACCTTTCGATGAGCCGGCTGGAAGCCAGGCGCCATGCTTACGGTCAGGCGGAGGATTACGTGCGGAAGAGCCTGCAGTTGTCGGAGGAGATCAACTACCGGACCTGCCAGGAGGAGATCTACGGTGTTCTTTCGGCCATTGCCGACTCGATGGGAGATTCGCGTAAAGCCCTCGCCATGCTGCAGAAAAGAAACGCGATCAAAGATTCGGTGTACAAGGAAAAAGCGCAGCAGCTGGTCACCGATATGATGATCCGGTACGAACTCGACCGGCAGCAGATTGAAATGGATGACCTGAACTCAGAGGTCTCCCTTAAAAACAGGAGGATTGAGGTCGTTACCCTGATATTGGCCGGCATCATGGTGCTGGTGTGCGCTGTTTCGGCCGTCATATACCGCATCTACCGGAAAAAACTTCGTCCAAAAATGGCCTCGCTGACCTACATCCAGGAGAAGATCCTTGAGGAGGCCAGAAAGGATAGCCGCCGCATGCGTTCGCTGAAGAAGATCCTCCCTCCGGAGATGGATACACCCGACGAAACCAGGGCGACTCCCAACGGCAGGGAGGAATCGCTGGTTGGGGAACTGGAGCGGTTCATGGCGGATCACAAACCCTACCTGCGCGAGGATCTTTCGTTGTCTGATGTTGCCCAGGAATTAAAGACCAACACAGCCTACCTTTCGCGCCTCATCAACGACACGTACCGGGAGAACTTCAACACCTTCATCAACCGTTACCGGGTGGAGGTGGCCAAACAACTGATCCGGGACAATGAGCATACCCGGCTGTCGTATGAAGGTATCGCCCACAGTGTGGGATTCCGGTCGAGATCGAGCTTTTATCAGGCGTTTAAATCCATTACCGGGCAAACCCCCAGCGAATTCGCAGCTTCTCTCTGACTACCTGCGACCTGTCCGGATTTATAAATCCTTCCTTGTAATTGTTGCAAACGCCCGGTTGGTGCGATTACCTTCGCCGCAACCAAACCCACCGGGCCGCGACTCACCTGCCTGCGGTCTCCAATGTAACCATCAAACGCCTCACGTATGAAGACAATTCTGACCCTTTCGCGACCTTCCTGGAAAGGTACTTTAACCCTGGTTTTTATCTTGATGATCCCGTTCATGGAGCTCAGGGCGCTTCCACATCAACCGCTGCTGACGGTTTTGACGCTCGGCATGCTTCAATCAGCCGATCTCACCCCGGCTGCCGCCGGCGACACGGTAACAGCCGCCACATCTACAATGACGACGGTGTGGTACTACACGAAGATCATTGCCGTACTGTTATTCTATGTGTTTGCCATCCTTGTCATTGCAATCACGCTCCTGAAAAAGAAGAGATTTGAACCGTTGACCGCAGAGGAGTTTAAAAAGCGGCGGGCAGATATGGCTAAACAGGAATCGTCGGCCACCGACGATGAGGCAGCCCTGGAGTGCCTGCAGCAAGCCTATCTTGCCTGTGCGGTGATCTCCGCACCCGGCGAGGTGGAGACCCGCACCCCGACTTCGATGAAACAGATAAAACGGATGCATGAACTGGTGGACCAGGCCATTGCCCTGAATCCAACCCGGCCCGACATTGTTGAGCGGCTGAACCAGGTCGGCGATGCTATGAATATCCAGGAAAGAAGGAGATTTTCAGGGTCCTGGAAACTGATCGGATGCGCGCTCCTGGCGATGGTGTTGTTTTATTTCTCTTCCAAAAGCTTTTCGGAAGGGATTTTCGACTATCTGAAAATGACTTTCTTTATCTGGGGTGGCATCATCCTTTACTATTTCGCTTCGATGGCGCCCGTTTTTCTGATCGAAAAAAGGGAGCGAGGGTTTCGTAAGCTCAACATTCACAATCTGTTGATCGGGACCATAGTAGGGCTCTTCCTTGCCGAACCGGCCACCGAAACCTGGAAGATCACCTACCGGAGCGGGAGAACCACCACCGAGGAGAGGATCAACGGAATGTGGCTG
>DAONFN010000157.1:0-7202 GCA_035403625.1 Bacteroidales bacterium | reverse complement strand
TAGAATGGCAGATTCCGGTTCTGTTGGTTGGGGGTTCGAGTCCCTCCGGAGTCACAGAACAAATGCAAAGTGCAAGGTGCAACGTGTAAAGTAATTTGGACGTTGCACCTTTCGTTTTAATGGTTCGCTCTTCTCATCAGGCCCCCAGTTTCAGAGGCCAGGTTTAAAGTGTTAAAATATCGCAGGCAGGGGATGAGTGGATTCGGTCACTCAAGCACAATCTTCCGGATCCATATATCAGTACCCTTCGCCAGCTTCGCCAGGTATATCCCTTTGGGAAGCCGTGAAAGATCGACCGAAGTATTGTTTTCGGCTACGGCGGATATGAGGGTTTCGCCGGTCATTGCACAGATCTCCAGGGTAGCCGGGCCGCTTTCCGCAGCAGGGAATCTTACCCTGATATAACCGGAGGCGGGGTTCGGGCACAGGTCGAAATCCTGTTTGCCGGATGGAGAGATGACCGCCGTCGTCACCCCGCTGATGGCTTTGAGGCTGTCGATCACGTTGTCGATCTTCACCCAGTAGATATCCGAAACATTATCATAGGTCATGTACAACCCATCGGGTGTGACGTCGGCCGAGCCTTCATAGCCGGGGGTGTTGATCGGGCTCCCGAGGTTTTGCGGGGTGGTCCAGGTGCTGTCGGCATTCCGGAAAGAGATATATAAGTCCGAGCTTCCGTATCCGCCGGCCTTGGCGGAGGTGAAGATCATATAGCTCTCGTCGGGGGCCACATAATGGTCGGGCCAGGACCAGCTGTTCACGTTGGCCGGGAGCTGCACCCGGGGAAGAAAGCCTGTGCCGGTGAACTGGGCGCGGCAGGTCCGGCCGGCGCCATTGGCGAAATAGAGGGAACCGTCGGCCACCACATTCGGATGGAATTCATCGCCGGAGGTGTTGAGGGTGGTCCCCACGTTCACCGGCGGACCCCAGGTGTCACCCGTCTTTTCGCTGTAAAAAAGGTCGGCATTCGAAGCCGACGAGGGGGGATAGGCATAGAAATAGACCCGGCTGCCATCGGGGGAGAAGAAGGGTTCCTCGGCGGAGTGGCCCACCGAGAAGGAGGCCGTTTCGGGGGTGGTCCAGGCGCTGTCCTTGTACTGGATATACATCGTGGTACGGGTGGGCCAGTTGCCGATGGCGAAGAAGATTTCGGCGCCCGACGGGGAGAAGGTGATCACGCGTTCGTTTCGTCCGGGCAATGAAACGATGCCGGGAGCGAAAACTTCTGGGGTGTTTCCCGGCGGCGTCAGGCCGAGGTACATGCCGGGAACCTGGGCGGTACCCGTTTGCCGGAGTAACAGCAGGAGTAGAATCAGAAAGGATGATGTTTTCATGTGGCGCAGTTTTAGTGAAACAAGGTGCAAAGGAAGGCTTAGGGAACGGGAAAATCGTCCTGCTGTACGTTGCAGGACTGTTTTTTTTGGGGGGACTGGGTGATGGGATCACACGTTTGGGAAGTTTACCGGAAAGGGCAGGAATATACCGATCTCACGAATAAGCTGCATACCCCCTCCCTGCTGTCGGGCCAATAATCTGCGTCCTCGACATCATACATTTTAGATGCTCATGGCTGAAGGAATGTGATGTTTTTCGTAAAATTTTCCATGTGGCTTCGTTCATTCTCCATGTGTGAACGAACAAGCAACGAACAACCGCCATCGTTGAACGAACAAACTCCATAGGCGGACGATGGGTTCAGTCGTTTGCTTCCACCCGCATTCCGCATTTTTCCATCTCATTTTGATCAGATAATTTTCAAGATGTATTACATTTTGAAAATATTGTTGCCAAAATGCATCACATTTTGAAGAATCAATGGGGATCAATTATCTGATACTTGACGAGATCCATGCGCTCTAGGAATGGCAGTATCGACTGAAGAGGATCTACGATTTTCCGGGTTTGAGAGTCATTTTTACTCTTCATCTTCACCGGAAGTGATATATAAAAATCTCAGTGGGTCTCTGTGAATTCTCTGTGGTTCTCCGTGTTATAAAATATTGTTGCACTGAGAAACACGGAGTATTCACGGAGGTACACGGAGGAGGTTGAATAGTTTGTAAAGAATTTGGTATAAATATACCGGTCCATCCACCATTGAATCAATTTTGAGTATGGGCTTCGGTTATTCCTGTAAATTCTTTGACAAACAATCGATTGCCCCTAATTGATCCATCCGGATGCAACACGTTCTTCCCCCATATCCGTATTTTCGTTATCTTTGAAGCGATGAAAAAGTGGTTTTCCCTGTTGATGGCAGGCGCCATGATCTGCAACATTTTTGGTTATTACCTGGTTTTTAGGTATAACCAGTATGTTATTCGCAGGGAAATTGCCAAAACGATCCTCTCACGGAAACTGGATAAGGCTTGTGTGATCATCAAGCTCCCCACCCGCCTGCATCAGCGGGATATCACCCGGCACACAGGAGATGAGATCTGGTTCGGGGGGATGATGTACGACATCCTTTCGGTTGAATCCCTGCATGGGTTGCAGGTTCTTCGCTGCCTGGCCGACCACCAGGAGACCAACCTGCTGGCCTCATTTTCCCGCACCTTCGGGCACAACGAAAATCCCCCGGGAGCTTCCTCCGCCAGGCACTGCGCGGCCATGCTTCATCACATCATCTCGGCGGCCCTACTGGAAAGTAAAATCGCCTCCCAGGTTCCTTCGGTGATCCTACGGGCTTTTCATGAACTGCCCCGGCGGCTTTCCGCAGTTACCGTTCCCTGCGTGACTCCCCCTCCGGAAACAACGGCACAGGAATCATCCGTCTAACCCAAACAGTCACCATAATCATCCATTTAACCGTTAGCAGTCTCCTTATGAAAAAGACGATCCTTTCCGTTGTTTTCCTTTTTCTCCTTCTCTCCGGCGCCCTCGCGAAAAAAGTTGAGATCACCCGGGCCGGGCAGGCAGGAAAGAATTTTTATTACCAGCAGATCAGTCGCATCGCTTCCACCGATTTCAGCACGCTGAAAATCACCCGTAGCTATACGGAAAGCGAAAACGGCACGCCGCTGTTCTATGTTTTCGATATCAATGATCACGGGTTCGTGATGGTAGCCGCCGACGACGCCTCTATCCCGGTCCTCGGCTATTCGTTCGAATCGGCGTTCAAGGCCGATGATCAGGGCGATAATTTCCGCTATTGGAAGAATAATTACAAAGAGCAGATCCTCGCCATCATCCAGCAGCGGATGCAGCCCGACCGGGCCATTTCCGAAAGCTGGTCGAACTTGCTCGATGCCACTGTCTCCCTGCCCGACAACACAGGTTCGAACACCGATGTGCTGCCCATGCTGACCTCCAACTGGGACCAGGGCGCTCCTTACAACTCCATGTGCCCGCCCGACCCGGCCGGCCCCGGCGGCCATGTGCTGGTGGGATGCGTGGCTACGGCCATGTCGCAGGTGATGTATTACTGGCGGTACCCGTTGACCGGCCAGGGCTCGCACTGCGATTCACATTCTTACAACGGCCAGCAGTACTGCGCCAATTTCGGGACGACCACCTACGACTGGAACGGCGCCGTGAATCAGCCCGTCAAGGAGTGCGATCCGGTAGCCCTGATGTCGTTCCATGCCGGTGTGTCGGTGAACATGAACTATGGGGTGAGCGCCTCCGGAGCTTACTCTTCGAGCATCCCCAATGCGCTGAAGAACTATTTCAAGTACTCGACCTCCCTCTATTACCAGCAGCGTATCACCAATTATACGACCTGGGTAAACCAGATCAAAGCCGACCTGGATGCCCTGCGACCGGTCATCTACGGCGGATCCGGCCCGGACGGGGGACATTGCTTCGTGTGCGACGGCTACCAGGCCAACGATATGTTCCACTTCAACTGGGGATGGAGCGGTTCCAACAACGGCTATTACACCATCAACAACCTCAACCCGGGAGGGATGACCTTCAACAGCGGGCAGGATGCCGTTTTCAACATTCAGCCCGATGTTGCCCAGTACCCCTTCTTCTGTTCCGGAGCGACCAACGTGGCCACTTACGGATTCGGCACCATCGAGGACGGCAGCGGTCCGGTAGCCAATTACAACGCCAATGCAAACTGCTCCTGGCTGATCGGCCCGGATGACAGCATCAAAAGCATTACGCTGGTGTTCGAAAAGTTCAATGTGGGCGCCGGCGATGAGGTGAAAGTGTACGACGGAGCCACCTCTTCGGCCCCGTTGCTCGGAATCTTCACCGGCAATTCGATCCCGGCGGCAGTCACCTCCACCGGATCGCAGATGCTGGTGACCTTTACCTCCGACAATGCCACGGAGGGCGAAGGCTGGATGGCCGATTACACCTGCGAATACACGAATTTCTGCGAAAGCGTCACCACCCTGTCCGACCTTTCGGGCAGCTTCACCGATGGCAGCGGGAGGTTTGATTACCGCAACAGCAACATCTGCAAATGGAAGATCATGCCCGCCTGTTACAACATCGGATCCACCTCGCTCTCCTTCTCCAACTTCAGCACCGAGCAGGATAACGATAAAGTGCAGGTGTACAACCAGGCGAACGGGGCGTTGCTCGCCACCTATTCGGGAACCTATACCATCCCGCCTACCCCCGTCACTTCGCCCAGCGGTAAATTCCTTGTCATCTTCACCACCAATGCATCGGTGCGTGGCGAAGGCTGGTCGGCCAGCTACAACGTCGATTGCCTGAATGTCGGGATGGAAGAGCCTGCCATCAGCGATGTTTCGCTGTATCCCAATCCGGCCCGTGACCGGGTCACCCTGGCTTTCACCGTCAAGGACCTGCAGTCGCTGAAGATCGCCATTACGGATGCCCGGGGTGAAACGGTTTATACAAGCGCTGCGGGGAAGGTCCAGGGCCGGTTTGAAAGAACGGTCGATGTTTCGGGTCTTTCGAAAGGCTTTTATATGGTCCGGATCACCGGGGAGAAGAGCGTTTACCAGGCCAAGCTGGTGATCAACTAGCCCTTGCGGTTTTTTTTACCGTAAAGACCCGATGGCGTCCGGTGCCGGCCGGGACTATTTTCCAAACACTTTGCGGAGAAGGTCGGTGACCTGTGCCGCCGGATCTTTGCGGATCTTCGCCTCTTCTTTCGCCACCATCACGAAGAGTCCTGCGATCGCCTTACCGGTGACGTAGGCGGTGAGGTCGGGGTTTTGTTTCTTCACAAACGGGATCTGGTTGTATTGCCGGATGACATCGCCCCATAGGCGGGTGGCATCCACGCGGTCGAGGGAGGCTTTGACGATGGGAGTGAACTTCGCGGTCAGTTCGGCGGTGGTGGTCTTTTCCAGGTACCCGGTAGCCGCATGATCGCCGCCCCTGACGATTCCGAGCGCATCGCTGATGCTCATCCCGCGGATCGAGGCAATAAACACGTCGGCCGCACTTTTGGCCGCATCTTCAGCCGCCCGGTTGATCGACGTCACTACATTGTCGACCTGCGTCCCCATTCCGACGGCCCGGAGCTTATTCTCGATTTCCTTCGCCTCCGGGGGGAATGGGATGTGGATCTCGGGGTTGCCGAGATAGCCGTCGAGTTTCGAGACGATTTTCACACTTTCGCCGGTGCCGCGAACGAGGGCTTCGCGGATCCCGTCGGCGGCATCCTTTTCGCTCAGCCCGGTCTTGGTCGTGGGCAGCACCTGTTTGATGGAGATCGGGAACTGGGCGTTGGCGGTGAAAATGCCTGCCAGGAGGGCGATCAGGGAAAGGAGAATCGATCTTTTCATGGGAGAAGGTCTTTCTCCTTTAACGGACGATCGTTCATTTTGGTATACAGAGTTTCCGGTTGGAACCATGGAAATAATTCCGGAAATAATTGTAAATTTAACCGCGGAGACGCAAAGACGCAGAGAAATCCCCTCCCTGTTTGTGGAGGTTTATACTTTGGCTGATCAGCTTTGCAAGAATTTGCAAACCTGATCGTTCAGCATCTGAATCTAAAACTGCTTTGCTTTGCAAACCAATTAAGATTTAGTATACTTGCCGGCAGGCCGGGGGCCGGGGGGCGGGTACCGCAAATGCATAAAAAAGATGATAAAAAAGAGGATTTTAACCGGTTGGATGCTGTTGCTGGGAGTGTTGGGGGGATTTGCCCAGGGGAGCTGGAACCCGGCGGGGCTGGACCCTTCCTTTCCCCGTACGTTGATGGACAGTCTCGCCGTTCCCACTGTCAGGGCTTCCCTTACCTCCCCCGACTACTTAGCCGTGTACGGTTCGGTCTGGGCCAACGCCAACGCGGCTATCCCGGCGGGAAATTCCACCGACGACGAACGGCGGACGCGGTCGCAGATCGCCCGGGAGGCCGCTTTCGTTTACCTGATTGACCGGAGATTTTCGGCCGGGAGCATCCTTCCGCTGACCCAGGGGCAGCGGGACACGCTGCTTTTACGGGTGACCGGGCTGCTGGAGGAGATCAACACTACGGTCGAGACCGGCTCGTACCTTACCTTTTACAACCCCTGGCAGGGCCGTTCGAAAGAGCTGATCGCCTATCTTACAGCCTACGATCTGCTGAAGGGGGCCGGGGTGGGGCAGGCGCAACTGGAGGCCGCCAAGACGAAGCTGTTGACCTTCACGGCCAACCTCTACCAGAAGGCGATGGCCACCTATACCGTCTTCAATTTGAAATTCTTCACCTACCAGTTCAACAACCACAGCATTATGACCGCATCGGCCCTCGGGCTGGCGGCCATCGTTTTTAACGACTATTCCGACCCAAATGTGAATTACCAGCCACAGAACTGGATCAATGCCGGTTTTTACAACATAGACAATACCCTGTGGATGGAAAACGGGATCTATCCCCGTGTTTCGGAGCCCGACACCCTGGCGGGTTATGCCGAAGGTCCCAACTATTTCAAGTATTGCTTCGAGAATGCCTTCCCATTCCTGCGTGCCATGTGGAACTTTCTGCCCGATGCCTTCTATTCCGTGACCTTCAACAGCACTACGCGGTCGCTGCGAAATCCCTGGTATGACGGGCGGTATGACCGCCTGTACGACTGGCTGAACAAAATACGGCTGCCCAACTGGAGTTATCCGCCCATTCATGATTCGTCAATGGATTTCGGCACTCCCATCACGGCGCTTTCGGGTAACCCGCAATACAACCTGGCCAACCCTGTCTTTTCACCCGACGATGCCACCTACCGAGTTCAGTTTATCGCTACCGGCACTCCGCATGGCACGAATACCGACAGCCTGTTCCA
>DAONFN010000156.1:0-7265 GCA_035403625.1 Bacteroidales bacterium | reverse complement strand
CGGCATAGGTCCGTGCATCCTGAAATTCGTAGCCACGGCTACCGGGCCTTCCCTGGCAGGTGGCTGTACCTGCATCGGAATAGATCCCGAATTTCAGCCCCTTCGAATGGATATAATCACCGAGGCTCTTCATCCCCGATGGGAAACGCTCCGGATCGGCGACGATGGTACCGTTGTCGTCGCGACGGATCTGCCAGCAATCATCGATCACGAGGTAATCGTAGCCGGCATCTTTCAGCCCTGTCGAAACCATTGCATCCGCCATTTCCCGGATGATCTTTTCGTTGATATCACAGCCGAATTTGTTCCAGCTGTTCCATCCCATCGGAGGGGTTTTCGCAAGATCGTCGAATTTCTGGGCGTGTATGATACCAATAATCAGCGATAACACAAGGGTAAAAAAAGCTTTCATAAGGCAATAATAAGGATAAGGAAATTCACTGGAAATTTCCAGGTTTATCATTCATATGTTACCATCAACAGGGATTGAAGGCCGTTTGCAGGCTATTTCTGGTACTCGGACCGGCTTCCTTCCGTATCTTTCTGAAAGTGAAAATCGACTCCCAGCAAACCAACCGTCCCATTGAAAGTATCACCAGCATTTGTGGCAGCCCTGTAAAGCCGGCAACAGAGAACGGTGCTGATCCCCATGCTGCCGGTGACCGTACCCAGCGGGGTGATCAGGTGCTGATGGGTGTCCGATGGCGTCTGCCCCGGTATCAGCGTATTCGCAGTGAGGGTGGAGGTATTGGGGTAAGAGCCGCTGATAACCGCCCATGAATATTCAAGTCCCCACACGACATTGGTCCCCGACGGGGTGGCTGTGGTCGTCGTCCAATGCACATGAGGATAGATTGCGGTGCCCACCTTGTAACTGTGCGGAATCTGGACGGTAAAATAGACCTCGTTCTCGGCCGTGGCGGAGAACATCCAGAGGAACACGCCCTGGCTGCCGAAGCCATTGTCGAGGAATTTTGTCCATGTCGGGGGGTTGCTTCCTCCTTTACCCGTACCATCCGGGAACACCATAATATCATCCCAAACTGTTGCATCACCATTGAACACCATCGTTCCATCCGGCTCAAACGTGGTGTTATTCGTTCCTTCGGTTCCGATAATCACATTTTGAGCCATTGACAGACGGCCGGCTCCGACGGAGAGTAAGATGGTCAGAAAGATTGCGATAGGTTTCATGTTTCCAGGTATTTAGCTTTAATGAAATATGGATATTGCCAACTCAACGTATGAGCAAATGTTCGTGCGATATTGTTGTCTAGTTGTGGTTGGAGAGAATGACAACCGCCCGCATCCGCTAATATTGAGACAAATATATCAAAAAGCGCCAATTTTCTTTCGACCAATTGATACAACAAATATACTCAACTTCGCCCAAAATTGTATTTAGAATCATTCCGAATAACTATCTTTGCAAACGCCGGGGCATTCCGGCAAGAACGATCAACCCACAACAACAGACTATGAACTATACCATTAAAACGATAGCAATTCTGGCCCTGGTTGCCACTGTACTTACGTCATGCAAGAAAGAAAATACAACCTCCACTCCGGCTCCCACCCCGACCGGGAACTTCACCTTCAAAGTAGATGGTACGGCCGTAACGGTTGATTCTGCCAGGGCTGTGCTCTATACCCTGGGTGTCTCTCCATTTAACCGCGAGATTGATGTTTACGGTTTCAAAGCCGGCCAACAGGTGATCGAGATGCATTTTCACCCCACCGCCGGCACCTATCCCGCCGGGAAAAACTTCGACGGCGTCTGGATGACTTACGACGAAGGGCTTGATTTCTATGATTCGGAATCGGGAAGCCTGGTACTGACTACCTGCGATACCGTGAGCAACAAAATCGAAGGCACCTTTCATTTTACCGGGAAAAACTTCTCGGGAACCGCCACACGGAACATCACGGAAGGCAGCCTGATGGTCACGAAATTATCGCGTCAGTAGCAATTTTCAGGGGTTTCACGGATCAGAAAAATTTCATGCAGAAAAAGAAAAGACTATTTCCGCACTTTTAATTAATACTTCAAGGTAGTATGTATGAATTTGCAGAAAACCACCCAATATGCTTTGAAGGTGCTGAATTATATGGCCCTTCATGAGGAGCAGATATAGGTGGCCGACTTCCATTTCCGAACGCACCTGGCCGGCGCCATCGGGATGGGAGCCTTTATGGGCATGGCCGGATTGCTCGATATGCTACGGTGTTCGCTATATTTCAACAGCGAATTAAATGTTTATATGACCCTCGCCGCTTTATCGGGATGCCTGATCCTGATCGGATTCCTGGCCTTCTTCTACAACATTGTGATGAGCCTTGGGTGAATGGGGTGATCGGGATCTTCATGCCACCGAAAACCAAGACCAAAGACCTACTCCCGCAATAATAACGGACCCGGTTCATTCCAGAGTCATCCTCGCTTTTCAGCCGGCCTGCTTTTTTCAAAGTCCGTTAATGGCGGTTTTAAAATCCAGGCACGACAAACCTGCTGCTGTATTTGCCCTGCCTGACGACCCAGAGTACAATATACCCCCACTCACCTGACCCATTGGATGAGCAAATGTAAAGGGTCCGGGTAGCTTTGTCATACCAGATCCAATTGTTTTCAGGTCCAAGATTCGGCTCATACAATTCGGTGGTCGCTTCCGCAGGCAAGGAGAGAGACAGGCCGGAACCAGTAACCTCAATCCTGTCATACAGGGTCGAAGGGATCTCTCCATTAGTACCCCAGAAGGTTTTTCCGTCGATTTTATCGAGATATCCTGCGACATGCAGTCGCTGAACAGCCGAAATAAATTCCAGCCGGTGTTCGGCCGGGATGAATTCTTTACGCGATAGAGTAACGGTCACACTGTCGAGGGCGAAGGTGGTGGATTGAGGTCCCTGGTCTATCATCTTCAGTAGTGGGAAGCGAGAAAAAAACTGAATGCAGGACCGTGGAATATACCCCGGTCTGGGTTGATTATTCGATAAGAAGGTCACCTCGTACCAGCTGTCTTCGGGAGCCAGGCAATAGACGAAATCCCCGTTTCCGACGGCACCGGCCTTCTCGGAATCCGGTGAAGGTTGGGACATAACGCTTACGGACCCTCCTGTGGCGACAACCACACCTACCTGGGGCGTGAATTCCGTTTGGGCGCGTAAGGCAGTGAAGGTAAAAAGCAGCAGAATCACGTGGATCCCTCTCATAACCTTATAAATGAGGAGAATGAATTAGTAAAAGTAGTTTAAAACATCTCGCATTGTTCATTGGCAGAAAAAAAAAGATGCGGGTCACACACGACCCGGGAGTATTCCTGGCGAAATTTCCGGGGGATCCTCCAGAGTGAAGTCGTCGAATTCGAATCCCGGGCCCACCGTACATCCAACCAGGGTGTATTCCCCTTGTGTCCGTGCACGTTGCCAGCAACCGGCGGGGATAACGGTTACCGGCACCATCTGTTCCGAAACCGGACCCAGCAGATGAATGTGTGCCCCCGGGGGGCCGGAACATTCCAGTTCGAGCGGGGCACCTTCGTAAAAATGCCAGGTTTCATCGGCTTCCACACGGTGCCACGCGCTTGCGTTGCCTTTTGTAAGAAGGAAGTAGATACTGGTCAAAGCTGTACGCCGCTTCCCGTCTGCATCCCGCACTACGGTCCGGGATGAGCGAAATATTTCGCGATAGTATCCGCCTTCGGGATGTGCACGCAGTTTAAGCAGCTCGATCAGTTCCGTTGCCCTGGTGGTGATCTCGATTCCGGACTTCCGGGTTGCCATAGTGCCGGTTATCTAACGGATCACGACCAGTTTCCTGACCACAAGCTGTTTCTCGCTTTCGATCACGATGTTATAGGTTCCGCCGGGGGTACCGGAAAGATCGATGGAGTATTCCTTTTCTCCATAGCAGGCTTGACGGCAAACGGTTTTTCCGGTTGCATCGACAACGGTGACATTGAGTTTTTCAGCAGGCCCTGCAGCCGGGATCAGGGTAAAGATCCCGTGGGTCGGATTGGGGAAAATGCGGAAGGCATCCGTGTTATTTTCTCCCATTCCGATGCCGGCCTTGGCCTGGGTCACCGTAACCGTAACAGCGGGCAGGCCCTGGACGGATACGGCCAGGTTTGCCACACGTGGCTGATCGGTTTGGTTCTGGGTGTAATCGGCCACAATGGTTCCATTGCCGGACCCTGACTGAGTAAACGTACACCAGGAGGCGTCACCCGATACAGTCCAGTCGGTATTTGACGTCACCGTAAATGCCGTGGTGCCTGTGGTGGCTGTGACCGGCTGGTTGGCCGGGGTCACTGACAGAATGGGTACAGCGCCTGCCTGCGTCACCGTAACAGTCTCAGCGAAAAACCCGGGGATGGCAACCGACAGGCTACACACCCTTGGGTGGACGGAAAGGTTCTCCTCATAGGAAGCGCTGATCGTCCCATTCCCGGATCCGGAGGTTGTGAAGGTACACCAGCCGGCATCACCTGTAACATTCCAGTCTGTGTTGGATAATACCTCAAACGTAGTGTTCCCGGCCGGGGAGGTCACATCGCGGTTGGGCGGAGTAACCGACAGCATAGGTGCGGCACCGGCCTGGGTCACCGTCACGACTTGTGTCCCTGCTCCGTCGCCGACAACCGTCAGTGTGGCGATACGAAGGCTGACCGAAGGATTTGTTTCATACGTCACCGCGATGGTATCGTTATTTATCCCGGAGGTGGTGACCGAACACCAGGAGGCATCGTTGCTGACCGTCCAGGTGGTATTGGAGGCAACCAGGAACTCAGTGTTACCGGCAAATTCAGGCACATTCCGGTTCTCCGGCGTAACCATCAGGAAGGGAGCCGCCGGGGTGCTGAATTTAACCTTAAGACCTGTGCCGATTCCTCCGGAACTTTCTGCGACGATCCGGTAGAAATAGCTGGTATCACTGATAAGGTCTGCAACATCCACACTGACTGTGAGGGTATCGTACCCGGATCCTGCAGCAACGACCGGCGTGGATTGATTCAGGCTTACCGGGGTATTCCCGTATTCGAAGTGGTAATCGGTCGCGATCCCGGCCGGGCACACCTTCCCGTTCAACGTGGCAGTTGATGAGGTGACGCTGTTGGCCGGAAGGGTGATCGCTGTTGGAGCGAAGTTGTATTTGAAGGCGGCGATACGGGTCTTGCGGCTGCTCCCGCTTCCGATATATTGGTTGGTATACCAGAAGGTCTTGTCGTCGGAAGGATCCACGGCCATCTGCGAGTAGTCGCCCCATCGGTTGGCGCCGGTTTGCGAGTAGGAACCCGACCAGATCGTATCTTCCTCAATATCCAGAATTCCCGATGCACTGTTAAAGGCACCTGCCGACTGGCCAGTAAAATAAATGCTTGGATACATGGTAGTGCTGGAAACCGAATAACCCAGGCCGAGTTCGTTATACCCGTTGAGCATGATGCTTCCCATCCACCGGCTGTGTTCATCGGGGGCGTAGGTTCCCTGTTGCCGCACCTCCCAGTTCCCCGTGGTCTTGCGCAGTTCATACCAACGGATACCGGCATGACGGACCCCGTCGATGTTTACGGTATGGCAGCATACAATGGTCTGATAGGATCCGAAGTTCCGATACTGGGGCACATTCATGATCACCTGGGGGACCCCGTCAACACGCTGGCTGACTCCTTTCTGGTCGATGTTGTTCCAGTTGTTGCCGAAACTGCTGTTAAATGGCTCGACATCAAGTTGTTGAGTACGATTAAAGGTAGAGTTGGCAGGAGTGGTCCAGTCGACGTTGAGCTCATATAGCCATAGTTGGTCGGTGCCTCCGCCGAATGCATCATCGTTGAAGGCAATGAACATGCCGGGGGTTCCCTCTGGCGCCAGCGGTCCATCGTTGTCGATCGGGGGAACGCACATAAAACCATCCACGGAGGATGGCCGGTACGGGTTGTTGAATCCGATGGCCTGGGCCGTACCTCCTACCAGCATCTGTTCGCGCTGGAAGACATAGATATCATTACCGCTGGAGTTGTTGTCTCCCATATAGTACCCGTCACGCCAGACACTGAATTTCGGATAGTCGGGCATGGAAGCGACCTGGAAGGAATACTGATACCAGGTGCCGGTCGGGTCGTTGGTAGTAGAAATGGCCATGAGCATATAATTCGGTCCCGACATAGGGATGGAGAATTCGGTTGCCACCCAGCGGTCGGCCACATCGTCATACAGAATAATGGGATCCCCGTCGTTGCGATTGGCACCGGGAACGCTGCCGAACAGCAGGTTCATATTGGTGGGGCCGGCGACCAGGGCACCTGTTTTATCATAGATCGCATAGACACAGTTGATCGTTTGCATGAAATGGTTCGGGCCAACAGTACCGTTGCAGTCGGGAGGATAATAAGGCGACGTCTGCCCGTCGAAGTTCTGGACTAACGTGGCATTGCCTCTCACCTGCCCCATGAAATCCTGGCGAATGGGGTCATTACCTTGTGGCAAGGCAGTGGATGCGTAAGGGTAGAAACGATCCTTCAATCCTTTGTTTAATGTATGGGACAGGCCTTTCAGTTCCAGCTGGTGGAACTCAGCGGGGGTCAGTTTCGGGTTATCGCGAAGGGGCTTGCTGATACCGATAAGTTTACCTGTGACCACTTCGGTCGGGTTCACAGGAATAGTCTGTGCTATTCCGGAAAGGCAATAAAATGCAAACAGAAGGAAAAGGGTAAGTTTACGCTCCATGGGATGGTGTTTTATATTTCCGCAAAGTTAGCAAAATCCAACGATCTGTAAGTCAAACCCGCGCTTTGGAAAACATATTCTTTTTCCCATATCCTTTGTTTTTATCCCGGTCGTGTTTACATTTGCCTTATCAAAAACCAAGAAAGATGAAAAAACTGCTTCAGGAATTCAAGGAATTCGCCATGCGCGGGAATGTTATCGACCTGGCGGTCGGTGTGATCATCGGGGCAGCCTTCGGAAAAGTCGTCGCCTCACTGGTCAACGATGTCATCATGCCCCCGATCGGACTGCTGGTGGGTGGCATGGACTTCAAAGCCCTGGTGGTTACCCTTCGGGAGGCCGTCATGGATCCAGCGACAGGAAAAGTTGCCAAAGAAGCCGTTACCCTCAAATACGGCAACTTTATCCAGACTCTGGTCGACTTTGCCATCGTGGCCTTCGCCATTTTTATGATGGTGAAAGCCGTTATGAAGTTAAACCGGAAGAAGGCTGAGGAAGCCCCTCCCGCCCCTCCTGCTCCCACGAAGGACCAGGAACTGCTC